>NZ_JBDUCX010000096.1:0-23478 GCF_040003245.1 Chthoniobacter sp. | reverse complement strand
ATGGCCATGAGCGGGCCGGCCGGTGAACAGGCCACCCTGGGGGCCGGATATTGGGTGAGCGTGAAAATCGACCGGCCATCCCGCACGTCCAAAAAACGAACGACCGATTTCCGGGTCGCGGCGTCATGTCCCGCGGCGGCCAGCCCATTTCCATCGGAGGAAAACGCGAGGGAATTATCCGCCCCGGCGCAGTCCTGGAAAGTCGCCGTCACCTCGCCCGTATCGGCACGCGACAGACGGACCGCGCCATCCCGGTGGGCCGTGGCGACCAGCCGTCCATCGGGGGACCACGCCGCGTGCTCAATCCCTCCGCCCAGCGGAAATGTTTTCAACTGCTGGCCGGCGCAGAGTTGCCACCCGTAACGCCATTCGAAGCCGCGCAATTCTTCCACGCCTTCCCGTGGAAAATACTCCCGCAGGAAATTGCGGGCCGTGGCATAGCTGCCCTTTTCGATGTTGATCGTGGAGGAGAACATGTCGGCGGCATATTGGTTGCGCCGGGATTGCAGCGCCGTGGCCCGGGCTTTTTCGGAGTTGATCTCGGCGCGCTGCCGCTCCGCTTCCGCCTGGGTGCGTTGCGCTTTTTCCCCCTCCAGCGCCTGGACGGCCACCGCCCGCAACTGGCTCTGCTCCCTCTCCGCGCGCGTGGCCCGCACCGCTTGCCACAGGCTGGCCGCGAGGCCAATGACGAGCGACGCCACGATGGCCGTGCCGGCGGCGAAGGCGAGCTGGTTGCGCCGGACGAGCTTGCTGAGCAGATAGCCGGCGGTCGGCGGGCGCGCGATGACCACTTCGTTCCGGAGGTGCCGCTCGAGATCGAGCGCGAGCCCGTTCGCCGTGTCGTAGCGCCGGCTGCGATCTTTCTCGAGGCACTTCATGACGATCCAGTCGATATCGTCGCGCAGCGTGCCGGGGAGCTTGGCGGGCTCGGTGTTGCGGCGCTGGGCGGCTGTCGTCATGGCCGCGCCGTCCAACGTCTTCATGCGCATCGAGGGCCGGGGTGGATCCACCTCCCGGATGATGCGCCGGATTTCATCCATGCCGGCGCGCGCGAGAGTATCCTTCGCGATGGGCGTGTAGCCGGTGAGCAGTTCGTAGAGCAGCACGCCGAGCGAGTAGATGTCGCTGCGCGTGTCGATATCCAGCGAGGTCATTTCCGCCTGCTCGGGACTCATGTAGAGCGGCGTGCCGATCATCTGCTGGAACTGCGTGTAGACGGTCTGCTCGGTGAGCCGCCCCTGCGTCGCCTTGGCCACGCCGAAGTCGATGACCTTGGGCACCGCCTTGCCGTCGTTCATCGTGACGAGGACGTTCGACGGCTTCAGGTCGCGGTGGATGATCCCTTTCTGATGCGCGTGCTGCACCGCCTGGCAGACAGTGATGAACAGCTCGATGCGGTGCCGTGTCGAGAGCTGCTGCTCATCGCAGTACTCCGTGATTATCACCCCGCGGACCAGTTCCATGACGAAGAACGGCCGGCCAAACTGCGTGGCGCCCGCGTCGAGGACCTTGGCGATGTTCGGATGATCCATCATGGCCAGCGCCTGCCGCTCCTGCTCAAAGCGCGCGATGACCTCCTTGGTGTCCATGCCCAGCTTGATAATCTTCAGGGCCACGCGCCGCCGCACCGGCTTTTCCTGGTCCGCGACCCACACGGTGCCGAAGCCACCCTCGCCGATTTGCTCGCGCAGCTTGTACGGGCCGATCATCTCGCCGCCCTCCTCGGGCTTGAGCCGGGCCATTTCCCGCTCGACCTCCGGCGAGAGAGTCTCGCCCTCCGCCATGAACCCAGCCGCGCCTTCGTGCGCCGCGAGCAGTTCGCGCACTTCCGCGTGCAGGGCCGTCTCGTCGCCGCACGCCTTGGCGACAAAAGCCGCGCGTTCGGCGGGCGGGCGCTCGAGGGCGGAATTGAAGGTCGCCTCGGCGCGCGGAGACAGGGGCGGCCGGACGGGCACCTTCGGTGGGGCCGATGGACGTCGAGGGGGAGGCGAGTCGGGCATCGGCGTGTTCATATCATCTGCTCATGCGAAATCCGGCCAGAAAAGGGATCAGGGCGTTTTGTGGCCGGAATCGTGGGGTGGAAACCGGGCCGTGCGACCTCCGGCGGACAATCGCAGCGGATCGCGGAGAGGAAAGTGGGCGCCGCGCGCGGAGTGTTTTTCCCATCGCGCGCGGAGCTCGCGATCCACCGACGTGCGTGACGCTATATCCAAAGAAGCGCTGTCGCAGGACTCTACGGGGCGGTGAGGATTTCCCGGAGGGCGTGGCCTTCGACGTTCGGGAGGGGGACGCCGAGCAGTTCGGCGATGGTGGGGGCGACGTCGCGGTTGCGGATCTTGCCGAGCTTGGCGCCGGGCCGGATGCCGTAGCCCCAGGCGAGGAAGACGCCGTCGAGCTCGGGGTCGCTGGCGAGGTAGCCGTGGGTGCCGTAATAGCCTTTGGGGTCGCCGTTGGCGGTGTCGCCGTCGACCTTGGCCTGGAAGGCGTAGCCGGGCTTGGCGGTGAGGATGAGGTCGCCGGTGCCCTGGTTTTCGGCGGGGGTGGGGATGTCGATGCTGTGGGCGTCGGCGCCGTCGATGACTTTGTCCACGCCTACGAGGGCGGCGCAGATTTCCTTGAGCTTGGGGAGCAACGCGGCGCGTTTCGCGGGGTCGGTGATGTAGACGAAAGCGAGGCCGCCTTCGGGGACGACGTAGGCGTCGCACTTTTTGACGGTGGCGCCTTCGGCTTCGATGAGGCCGGCTTTGCGCAGGACGACATTCGCCCAGATGCCGGTCTTCACTTTCTTGAAGCCGTGATCGGTGGTGATGATGACGGTCGCCTTGTCCTTCAAGCCCGCGGCTTCGAGGCCGGCGAGGAGGTCGCGGATCTGGTAGTCGACGAGCGCGTAGGCGGCGTAGCTGGCCATGCTGCCGGGACCGTCCGCGTGATTGAGCGCGTCGGTGTTGAGGTAGTGCATGAGCAGGAGATTCGGCTGGTGTTAGACGAGAATATCGATGGCCGCGTGGTTGTACATCGAGTCGCGCCAGGCGGGGCTTTTGCCCTTGATGAAATTGTGCAGGTCGTCCGCGGTAAGGATGCCGGCGGAGATCAGTTCGCCTTCGATCCCGCCGGTCGGTTTCGGGATTTCGAGGAATTCATAGTCTATGGTGCCGGAGTTCAAGATGGCCACCCAATCGACCTGCGCGGTCTTGAGGCCGGCTTGGTGGGCGAGATCGTAGATGGTGGGCACATGCACGAGGTCCGCCTTGTCGCGCCACTGATCGATCATCGGCGGCTTATCGATGCCCGGGCGGACGAGGAGGCCATTGAAGAGGACGCCGTGCTGGATGGGGCCGACGCCGGTGACGAGGGTGGTGTGGCAGATCCAGGTGATGGAGGGGTTGACCACTTCCATGCTGTCCGCCTCGGCGCCTTCGGCGGCGAGCTTGCGCAGAGTGGGGACGGGCAGCGCGGGATCGTGCCAGAGCCAGGCGGGGAAGCCGTCGATGGTGATGAGGATGACGACGCGGTCCTTCGCGGGGATCGGCGCGGCGGCGGATGCGGCGGCGATGAGGGCGAGGGAAAGCGCGAGGCAGGTGCGGAGCAGTTGCATGGGCTGCGAAATCATTTCGCGGGAGTGAGGTGCGCGGCCAGATCGGGGGCGACCTTGCGCAATTCACCGGCGATCAGCGGGGCGATCATTTCGCCGCCGTGTTCGTTGAGGTGCGTGCCGTCGTGGGTGGCGGGAGGTTTGGCTTCGGCTTCCATTTTGGCCTCGGCCACACCGCTCGCCCCGAGCTTTTCGATGAGCTCATGGCTGCGCGCGTGGAGATCGACCAGCGGGACTTTCGTTTCCTCGGCGACTTTTTTCATCGCGGCAACGTAGGGCTCGAGGTCGACGCGGAGGTGCTGCTTGTCCGGCTGGAAAGTGCGGCGGACCATCGATGTCACGAGGACCGGCTTGGCGCCGGCGGCGCGCGCTTCGTCCACATAGCGGATGAGATTGGCGCGATAGGTGGTCTCGGGGTCGGTCTCGCGATTGGGGCCTTTGCCGGGTTGATCGTTGTGGCCGAACTGGATGAGGACCCAGTCGGGTTTCAGCGCGAGGGCCTTCGCCCAGTTGCCACTGTCGAGGAAGCTTTTGGTGCTTTGTCCGCCGCGGGCGGCGTTGGTGCATTCCACATCGGGGGCGAGGAGCTTCATGAACGCCGTGCCCCAGCCGCTCTTCTCGGCGACGGTGGAGTCGCCGACGAGGACGACGCGGAGTTTGTGGTCGGTGGGGGCGGGATCGGCAGCGACGGCGAAATGCGCGGCGCAGGCGAGGAGGAGGACGGTGAGGAATTGGCGGGGGGACATGGTGGGGAGAGCTGTTTTGGGGCGAATCCTTAGAGTGTGCCAAGGGATTTTTAAAACGCAGAGGCGTCTCCGCGTCTCCGCGTTTTAATCCTCCACCCGCTACTGCGGCGGCGGGGTCCACCGGCCGGGTTCGCGCGCGCCAGTGCCGACGCGGTGGGTGAGGGCGTCGCCCATGTCTTCACGGGCTTTTTCAGCGAGTGCTTCGAGTTGCTTGACGACCTCGGGATTTTGCGCGGCGACGTCTTTCGTTTCGCCGATGTCGTCGCCGAGGTTGTAGAGTTCGTGGCCGACGAGGAGCGGTTTGTATTTGCCGGGGAGGCCGTCCTTGCCAGGCGTCTGGCCATTCATGGTGCGCGTGGTGTGCGGGAAGAAGAGCTTCCAATCGCCGCTGCGCACGGCCTGGAGTTCGTTGACGTTGTAGTAGAAGTAGTAGGCGTCGTGCGGGTTCTTCGCGCCGGATTCGCCAGTGAAGAGCGGCCAGATGTCGAGGCCATCGATCTTGTGCCCGGGCAATGTCGCGCCAGTCAGGCGGGCGACGGTGGGGAAAATGTCGATGGCCATGGCGGGGCCGGGCCAGACGCTGTCGGCGGGGATTTTGCCCGGCCAGCGGACGATGAAGGGCTCGCGATGCCCGCCGTCGAAATTGGTGCCCTTGCCCTCGCGCAACGGCTCGGCGGAACCCGCGTGATTGCCGTAGCTGAGCCACGGCCCGTTGTCGGAGGTGAACATCACGAGGGTGTTGTCATCCAGGCCGTTCTTCTTCAAGGCGGCGAGGATCTGGCCCACGGCCCAGTCGATTTCCTCGATCACGTCGCCATAAAGTCCGCGCTCCGATTTGCCACGAAACTTGTCACTCACGTGCAGCGGCACGTGCGGCATGTTCGGCGCGACATAGAGGAAGAACGGCTGGTCCTTGTGCCGCTCGATGAAGCTGACCGCGTGCTCCGCGTACCAAGTGGTGAGTTGCCCCTGGTCGGCATGCGTGAGCCCGAGCTTGGTCGGCGTCTCGCCATCGTAGAGCGGCAGCGGCGGATACGCGCCCGGCTTGGCCTCGGGATGATTCGGCCACATGTCGTTCGAGTACGGGATGCCGAAGTATTCATCGAAGCCGTGGCGCGTGGGCAGGAATTGCGGGCGGTCGCCGAGATGCCACTTGCCGTAGATCGCCGTGGCATACCCCTTTTGCTTCACGAGCTGCGCGAGAGTCATCTCGCCATCGGCGATGCCGATCTTCGAGTTCGGCCCGAGCGCGCCGTTGATCCCGATGCGATTGGGATAACATCCTGTGAGCAGCCCCGTGCGTGAGGCCGAGCACACCGCCTGCGAGGAATGAAAGTCGGTGAACCGCCGCCCCTCGTGGGCCATGCGGTCGAGATTCGGCGTAGTGAAGCCCTTCGCACCAAACACGCCGACATCGGCGTAGCCCTGGTCGTCGGTCATGAAGATGACGACGTTGGGCGGCTTGGTCTCGGCGCGGGCCGCTGGGATGGCGGTGGCGACGGCGGCCAGGGTGCAGAAGAAGGCCAGAGGGATGCGGAGGGAATGCATGGTGAAGAGAGAACCCGCAGAGCCGCGATCTCACGAGTGGGAAATGCCCGGATTGCAGCCGCGGGCGCATCTTGGCTACCGACGCACGGGGGACGAGCGCATCAACCTTGCGGCTCGAGGCGGACGGTGACTTTGGGACGGGGGGTGGATTCGGCGGGTGGGGTGCCGCCGAATTTGGCGACTTCCTGGCGGAGGATTTCGGCTTGTTTTTCGTAGCACTGGTCGCAGATGCCGTGGCTGAGTTTCAGATCGGAGTTTTCGCGGAGGTACTCTTCGATCTGGCTCCAGTACTCGCCATCGTTGCGGACGCGTTTGCAATAGCTGCAGATGGGGAGGAGGCCGCGGAGTTCTTTGACCTGGGAAAGGGCTTCGCCGAGCTTCTGATTGCTGGCCAGGAGGGCGGTGTTGCTCTCGAGGAGTTGCTGCTGGCTTTCGCGCAGGGCGCGGAAGGCTTCGTCGCGCTCGAGCCGGCTGAGAAAGGCGGTGGAATGGTAGCGGACGCGGGCGACAATCTCGAGCTGGTCGGGGAGTTTGACCATGTAGTCGTTGGCGCCCATGGAGAAGGCGAGGCTTTTGGTCTGCGAATCTTCCTTGGAGGAGAGGACGATGATGGGGGTGTTGCGGGTCGCGGGGTTGGCGCGAAAGCGGCCGACGATGGCGAGGCCATCGACGCCGGGCATGACGAGGTCTTGCAAGATGACGGTGGGGCGAAGGCGATTGGCGACCTCGATGGCTTCGGCGGGATCGGAGCAGTAGTGCAGGGCCAGGCCCGGCTCGGAGGCGAGATAGCGGCGGATGACCTCGGCAATGAAGGGCTGATCGTCGACGAGCAGGATGATGGAGGTGTCGGTCGGAGGGTTGCCGGGAACGGGGATGGCAGAGTTCATAAATTGTGGGGGTCGGTGGGGAGAAGGCGGCGGGTGAGAGCGGCGGCGATTTTCTCCAAGGGGAGCACTTCGGCGACGGCGCCGAGTTCGGCGGCGGCCTTGGGCATGCCGTAGACGGCGCAGGTGGCGCGATCCTGGCCGATGGTGTGGTAGCCCGCGTCGCGGATGAGCTTGAGGCCGGTGGCGCCGTCGCGGCCCATGCCGGTGAGGAGGACGCCGAGCACCTCGCCGCGCCAGCAACGGAGGACGCTTTCGAAAAAGACATTCACCGAGGGACGGTAGGAACAGCCCACGGGGTCGGCGGTGTAGCTGAGGACGGCGCCGGGGCGGAGGGTGAGATGGTCGTTGGTGGCGGCGATGAGGACGACGCCGGCTGCCACGACGTCGCCTTCGCGGGCGAGGCGGACGGGGAGCTGGGAGACATCGTTGAGCCAGCTCGCGAGGCCGGGGGCGAACTGCGCATCGACGTGTTGCACGACGACGATGGCGGCGGGGAAATCGGCGGGCAGGCCGCTGAGCACTTTCACCAGGGCAGCAGGACCGCCGGCGGAAGCGCCGATGGCGACGAGCTGGCGGGCGCGGTCGCGCGGGCGCGGTTCGGCCGGAGTGGAGGGTTCGGCGGGGTCGACGACCAATTTGGCAATGGAGTCGATCTTGTAGAGAAAGGCGGCCGCGCCGTTCTGCCCGCCGGCGCCGCCGAAGGTGGGCGTCTGCACGGCATCGAGCGCGCCGGCGCCCATGGCTTCGAAGGCTTTGGCGGCGTTGCCCTCGACGGTGGCGGTGACGACGAGGATGGCGCAGGGGCTGGCGGCCATGATGCGGCGGGTGGCTTCCACGCCATCCATGCCAGGCATGAGGAGATCCATGAGCACGAGATCGGGGCGGTCGCGCTGGCAATTGGCGACGGCTTCGGCGCCATCGCGGGCGGTCCACACCACCTCGTGTTTCGATGAAGAGACGATGGCGCGCCGCATCACTTCCACGGCCATGGGCATGTCGTTGACGATGGCGATTCTCATGGTTCGCCGATCAGGTCCGCAACGGAGGAGAGGAGGCTCTCGTCGTGGAAGCTGCCTTTGGTGAGATAGTAGTCGGCGCCGGCTTCGAGGCCGCGGGCGCGGTCTTCCTCGCGGTCCTTGTAGGAGACGATCATGACGGGGCGGGACTTGAGGTTCGGGTCCTGGCGAATGAGAGAGACGAGTTCGATGCCATCGAGCCGCGGCATGTCGACATCGGTGATGACGAGGTCGTGGCCGCCGGTGCGGATGGCGTTCCAGCCGTCCATGCCATCGACGGCGATCTCGACTTCGTAGCCGCGGCCCTCGAGGAGCTTGCGCTCGAGTTCGCGGACGGTGAGCGAATCGTCGACGACGAGGATGCGCTTGCGCGGGCGGGAGTCGCCGGCGGCGGCGGTGCGCTGGACGTGATCGAGCCGGCCGGTGGCGCTGAGTTTTTCCACGGAGCGGACGAGGTCCTCGACATCGACGATGAGGAGCGGGGTGCCGTCGTCGGTGAGGGCGCCGGCGCTGATATCCTTGATCTTGCCGAGGCGCGAATCGAGGGGCTGGACGACGAGTTCGCGTTCGCCGAGGAAGCGATCGACGACGAGGGCGTAGCGCTGGCCGCGTTCGCCGACGATGACGACGGGCATTTCTTCGCCGCTGAGCGGGTTTTCTCCCTTCTCGAAAACCTGATGCGCGGCGACGAGGCCGATGCGCTGGTCTTCAAAGGCGAAATGCTGCCGGCCCTCGAGCGATTCGATTTGCTCCTGGCGGAGCTTGAGCGTGCGCGTGATGGCGGCGAGCGGGATGCCGTAGGGCTCGCCGGCGATCTCGACGACGAGGGCGCGCAGGACGGAAAGGGTGAGTGGGAGCTGAAGCTGGATGGTGGTGCCGCGGCCCAACTCGGTGGTGGTGCGAAGGGTGCCGCGCAGTTGCTTCATTGTGACCTGCACGACGTCGAGCCCGACGCCGCGGCCGGAAATCTCGGTGACGTGCTCCTTCATCGTGAAGCCCGGCAGGAAAAGGAACTCGAGCAGCTCGGCGTCGCTCATTTTGGCGGCGGTCTCTTCGTTGGTGAGCTTCTTCGCGACAATGGCGCGGCGGACGGCTTCGACGTCGATGCCGCGGCCGTCGTCGCGCACGGTGATGAGGAGCATGCCGGCGCTGTGGCGGGCTTCGAGCCAGATGGCGCCTTCGCGCGGCTTGCCGGCGGCGAGGCGTTCCTCGGGAAGGTCGATGCCGTGGTCGACGGCATTGCGCAGGAGGTGGCTGAGCGGGGCCTCGAGCTTTTCGAGGATGTCGCGGTCGACCTGCGTCTGCTCGCCGACGATGGCGAGGCGCACTTCCTTGCCGAGCGAGCGGCCGATATCGCGGATGAGGCGCGGGAAGTTTTGCGCGGAATCGATGAAGGGGCGCATGCGCAAGGCGAGCGCTTCATCGTAGAGGCGATGGGATAAATTGCCCGAGCGACGGTCGAACATTTCCAGCTCGGCGAGCCGTGCGCCGAGGAACTGGCGGCACTCCGCGCCTTTGTGCTCCAGCGCGGCGAGGTGCGATTCGGCGCGCTCGGAAAGCAGGAGGCCATGGAGGGAATCGCGCAGCGCCTCGACGGTTTTGCCGAGGTCCTGCTGGAGGCGCTTGAGACGAAGCAGCGAGCGGGCGAAGGGATCGAGCCAGCGGGCCTCGACGAGCGACTCGCCGGCCAGGCCGAGGAGGCGGTTGAGATGATCGGCGGTGACGCGCAGGACGCGGTCGGAATCGATGGCGATGAGCGCGCCGGCCTGGGGCTCAGTGATGGGAGATTCGACGGGGAGAGCGGACGGCGCTGCGGGAGATTCGGCGCCGGTTTCGGCGATGGCGGCGAGCCTGGCGAGGAAGGTTTCGATCTCGCTGGCGCCGTCCCATTTCGCGATCTCCGCCTCCGGCGTGTGCGCGATGCGAGAGAGGAGATCGACGCCGCTGAGGAGCAGATCGACCTGGGCCTGACCGAGCGTGAGCGCGCCCTTTTGGGCCGAGACGAAACAGTCTTCCATCACGTGCGCGACGCTCACGGCGGCGTTGAGGCCGACGATGCGCGCGGCGCCCTTGAGCGAGTGCGCGGCGCGCATGAGCGATTCAAAATGGCGGGCGGTGGCGGGCGCGCGCTCGAGAGCGAGCAGGCCGGAGGTGAGCGTTTGCGTCTGCGCTTCGGCTTCGATGCGGAAAAGATCCACCATCGAGAAGTCGCTGAGATCGGTGGGCGAAGTCGCGTTCATGCGAGGCTCTTGTTGAGAGAGTAAAAGAGGAGCTGATCGTCGAGTACGCCGACGGCTTTGTCCTGCCAGGGCAACATCGCGCGAGTGTAGGTGGCCGTGGAGCGGGCGACGGTGGCGGGCGCTTCGCCGAGCTGGTCGGGGTGGAAGCGATGGATGCCGTGGATTTCATCGACGGGGAAGACGAGGCGTTCGCCATCGCGACCGACGACGAGGAGGCGTTCGTGGACGAGACGGCGCTGCGCGGTGTTCGCGGCCGGCGTTTTGTCGATGCCGAGGAGCGCGTGCAGGGAGACGCAGACGAGGAGCGCGCCGCGCACGTTGGCGATGCCGAGGACGGCGCCGTTGCGCCGGTGGGGCAGCGAATGGATGGGCCGCAACGCGCACACTTCCTGGAAGACGCCGGCGGGGAGCGCGAGCCATTCGGCGCCGAGGCGGAAGATGACGACGGAGTCGGTGTCGCGCCGGGCGTCCTGCCTTTGGGTGCGGATCTGCTGCGCGGATTGGGCGAGGTAGGCGGAGTCGACGCCGCGATCGAGCAGGTCTCTCGCGGCGGAAGAATAGACGGGGCAGTTGCGGCAGTGGACGGCCTGGGCGAGCTCGGCGCACGTGCCATCGCCCCAGATGCCGATGTGATTCCAGCAATCGTGCAGTTTCATCAGGCGGCCTTTTCCGTGCTGCGACGGGCGCGCTCGCGGAGCGCTTGCGCGGCGCCGGCATCGCCGCGTTTGGCGGTGAGCAGCGAGCAGTGCAGCAGCGCGTCGTGATGCTGCGGATTGAGGTAGAGCGTCCGGCGGTAATAGGCGGCCGCTTCATCGCCCCGATCGGCGGCGTCGCTCACCAGGCCGAGGAGATAGTAGGCTTGAGCGGAGGCGCCGGATTGCTGGAGAAAGGCGTGGCAGATGGCAGCGACTTCATCGAGGCGGCCTTCGTCGGCGAGCCGGAGAGCTTCGACCAAATCGGGAGCCGGAGCCGCGACCGGCGCGGGAAGCGGCCTGGATACAGGCATCGGGACGGGACGCGGCTTGGGCGGAGGTGGTGGAATGAGCGCGCGCTTGCTCACGAGCTGCGGAATCGGCGCCGGTGCTGCTTTGCCTTTGCGGAAAGCGAAGGCCAGGGAGATGCGTGTGTGGGTGAAGTTGTAGGACGCGAGCAGCCCGGTCTCCGCCGGCCCAACACAGAACAGGCCGTTCGGCGCGAGGAGCCGCTCCAAGGCGAGAACGGCACGGTGTTGGGTGGCGTCGTCGAAATAGATGAGCAGATTGCGGCAGAAGATGGCGTCGTAGGCGCGGCCTTGGGGCAGCGAAGTTTCATCGAGCAGATTGCCGCGATGGAATTGCACGAGCTGGCAGACCGCGGGATCGAGGAAGCAACCCGCGGGTGTTTGCTGAAAGTAACGGTCGCGAAATTGCAGCTCGCGACCACGGAACGAATTGCGGCCGTAGATGCCCGCCCTCGCGTGGGCCAGCACGCGCTCGCTGACGTCGATCGCATCGATGTGAAATCGTCCGGGCGCGATGCCGGCATCGAGCAGCGCCATGGCCAGCGAGTACGGCTCCTCGCCGGTCGAGCAAGGAACACAGAGGAAATGCAATTTGGCGGATAAGGACGCGGTCCGTGCGTGCTCGGCCACCACGCTGAAGGCCTTGGGATCGCGAAAGAACCAGGTTTCGGGGACCACGACAGTCTCCACCAGGGCCTGCACTTCGGCGGGCGTGGTGCGCAAGCGTTGCAGATAGGCCTCGATACTGGCGGCCTGGCAGGCGGCGACGCGCAGGCGCACGGCACGCTCGATGGCCGACATCCCGATCGATTCCGGATCGAGGCCGATCACTTCGTGAAGCAGCCGGGCGAATGCTTCCATCATGCCGCCTCCTTGACCGGGTGATACAACGCGTCGAGAACCGCCGCCGAAAACAGCTTCTGCGGCGTGATCCACTGGACAATGCCGCGGTCGTCGCGCGTCACGGGGCCGAGGTACGGCGCGGCATCCACGGCCACTTCGGCCGCGGCGAAATCACCGACCTCCCGGTGCAGCATCTCGTTGGCGCGTTCCGCGATGAGGGCGAAGCGGCGTCCGCTGGCAATCTCGACGATGAGGATGCGCGTGCTGATGCGGTGCGCGGCGGTGCGCGCGAGCGCCAGTTCGCTGAGATCGATGACCGGAAGAGCGACACCATGGTAGTCGAGCATGCCGGCGATGCCCGGAGGTGCTTGCGGCAGCTGCTTGACCTGCGCCAGTGGGAGGATTTCCACGAGTTCGCGCGCGTCGAGCGCGTAGCGGTCCTGGCCGAGTTGGAAGACGATGAAGAGCATGGGCTTAGGCGGAGCGGAGCTTGAAGCCGTCGAGGCTGGTGAGCATGCCGCGCGAAGCATCGTGGAGCAGCTCGATGCTGACATTGGACTGGCGCAGGGAATCGGCCGTCTGTTGCGTCGCTTCGCTGAGCTGCGAGAGCGCTTGCGTAATTTGATCGGCGCCGAGGGCCTGCGCCTGCATGCCTTCATCGACCGTGGCGAAGCGCGGGCTGAGCGTCTGCACCTGGTTGATGATCTGCGCGAGCTGGCTACTGACTTGCTGCACCTCCTGCACGCCGCGGCGCACTTGCTCGCCGAACTTATCCATGCCCATCACGCCGGCGGCGACGGCGGACTGCATCTCCTTGACCATCTGCTCGATGTCGAAGGTGGCGACGGCCGTCTGGTCCGCGAGGCGGCGGATCTCGGTGGCGACCACCGCGAAGCCGCGGCCGTATTCGCCGGCCTTCTCGGCCTCAATCGCGGCGTTGAGCGAGAGCAGGTTGGTCTGGTCGGCGACCTTGGTGATGGTGGCGATGACCTGGTTGATGTTGCCGGCCTTTTCGCTGAGCACGGCGAGCTTGGAATTGATCGCGCCGACGGCCTCGACGAAGAGGCCCATCGTTTGTTCCATCTGCCCGAGGCTCGCCTGCCCGCTGTTCGCGAGCGTCGCAGTTTCCTCGGCGATGCCGCTGACCTGGTTGACGGTTTTCACCAACTCGCGGGACGTGGCGGAGATTTCCTTGGAAGTCGCACCGATCTCGGTGGTGGTCGCGGCGACTTCGCTCGTGGTGGCCTGCTGCTGCTTGGAAGTCGCGGCGATCTCGGTAACGGAAGAGTTCACCACCATCGCGGCTTTCTGCACCTGGGTCGTCAGTGCGGAGAGACTCGTGATCATTTTGACGAGGGCGTTGCCCATCACGTCCTTGTCGGAAAGTGCGCTGACCTCCGCGCGAAGATCGCCACTGGCGATCCGGTCGGCGACGCCAGCCACCGTGCGTAAGGAACCCACCATGCCCGAGAACGACTGCGCGAGAATGCTTATCTCGTCACTGCCGGAAGTGTCGATTTCGTGTGACAGGGCGCCTTCGAGCGCCGCTGTCTGAGCGGCTTCCGCGAGCCGGCGCAGGCGGCCGGTGATATTGCGGCCCACCGCCCAGGTGAGCAGCCCGGCCAGCAGCAGTGCGCCCGCGGCGAGGCCGATCGCCTCGAGACGCCGGCGTTCATAGTCGGCAAGTCGCATTTGCAGGAGGCGGTCCAGCTCGGTCGTCGCGGTCTCCGCCAGTTTGGATTCAGCAGCGGTCGCTCGCTCCCCCGCCGCGATCAGGGCCGCGCGGTCGATCTCTTTGTTGCCGAGGGCGATTTGGTCGCCCAGAGCGAGCAAGGCAGTGATGCTTTTCTTAAACTCCTCGAGCTGCGGCGGAAGGTCGTGTTGCAAGCTTTCGCTCACCGCGCCGAAACTGGCGTCTTCGCGGATCGCACGTTCGATGGAATCGACGATCCGGGGCAGGTCCGCGTCGTGGAGCAGCGCGGTCTTCCCGACAACCGCAGCTTGGTCCTGGGCGCTGGCCTCCGAGAGGAATCGAAGTCCGTGTTCGGTGATCTGGCTGATGTGTTGCGGCACAGAAGGCATCGCTTCGAAGACCGCCTCCCCGAGTTTGAAGCTGTCGACGGCGGGATCGATCGTGAGGCCCCCCGTGTCGGTCGTCTGCTTGATCGCCGCAGCCAGCGCCGTGAGGAGACGCTCGTGTTGCTGCATGCTGAGTTCGGGGGTGAGTTGGTCCCATCCTGCTTTCAGCGCCTCCCAGTCGTGGCGCATCTTTTCCGGAAGGGCGTAACCGAGGCCGCGGCTCTCGAGCTCGCTGGGCGTGAACCTGAGCCGGGCGCCGAGCTGGCGGTGCAGTTGATCGAGCGCATTGAAGGCCGTGTCGATCTTCGCCTGCTGCGCGAGGACTTCGTGGTGCAACTGTTTCTCGCCGGTCAGATACCGTTGGAGGAGGACTTGATGGATGCAGACATGCTCGTTGAGCTCGGACAGGGGCCGATTGAACGCGACGCCAGACCTTTCGAGTCGCGCGAGGGCGAGGCTTTCTTCGATCGCCTGAAAGGTGAAAAACGCGAGAATACCAACTGGCAGCGCGAACGAGACGATGATGAGGACGAGCTTCTGCCAGAGTTTAAGTTTGCCGAGGAGTTTGGTCATGGGAGCGGGGGTGGTTGGTGGATCAGCCCAGCACGCGGTCGAGAGCGCCGGTGAGCTTGGCGAAGGTGAAGGGTTTCTGCACAAAGCCCTCTGGTGGCGGAGCGCCGAAGTTCTTCCGGATCTCGCTCAGGTCGAATCCGCTGATCAGGATCACCGGGATGCCGGCCCAGAAATTACGCAACTGGCGGAAGGTCTCCTCGCCATCCATCACCGGCATGAGGAGATCGAGCAAAACGGCACTGATCTGCGGGTTGCGTTCCAGTTGTTGAAGCGCTTCCAGACGATTGCCGGCGGTCACGGTCTTGAAGCCCTGACATTCCAACATCATCGCCGCCGTGGTGCGCAGGGCGTCATCGTCATCGACGATCAGAATAGTGTCCTTATGCGGCGGATACTCTGGGGCGGACGCCGTGGGGGTCCTCTCCGCCACTGCCCCGACGGAAGACGAAACAACAAGCTGCTGGCTGGTTGACGACGGTGGAATGAAAGACATACGTCCCAGTCCAAGCATGGACCGGCGCTATGCCTCGGGGGAAACTACTGATGTGAGTTAGGGGAAAACACGCAGAACGACCCGGGAAGGGAAAAAAAGGTGAGAATTTTGAGGAGATGGGGATAGACTCTGCACACTGTGATCGAACTCCCTTGGTCGCAGGCAGAAGCAAACCCCAAAACAAAAACAAAGTCAGATCCATACCCCTATGAAATCCCTCATCAAGTACTCGTTCCTCGCGGCAGTGGTGTCGTTGGTTGCTGTCGGCTCCGCTTCGGCGGATGACCAGCAATTACAGCAACGCCTGGGCCGGCAGCAGGCGCAGGATGGCCAGCCGAGCCGGACGACGACGGTCGCGGTGTATGCAAACAATCGTGGCGTGGGGCGCAATGCCACGCCGGACGAACAGTCCGACGTGCGCTTTGAGCTGCGCTCGACGGCGCATGGGCAGGTCTACGGCGCCTACGTGTCGGGCCGGTAAGCTCCGGTTCCGCAATCTTCGAGCCTCCCTGTGCCTCCCCGGTGCGCAGGGAGGCTCGTTGTTTTTCGGGCGGTGGACAATCCTGTCCACGATGGTGAATTTCTGCCGGGCGGAAGGGGGCGCGTGCGGCGGTGCGTGGGGTGGGAATCCAGTGTAAACGGAAACTCCGGGCGGGGGTTGCACGCGGCTTGCTATAGCCCGCGGTGTGCACTTCGCCCGTCTCTTCGCTCTTTTCCTGGCCTCCTGGTTCATTGTCGCCAAGCCGGGGCACGCGGCGACGGAGATCCCATTCACTTTTCGGGCGGGGATGATCTGGCTGAAGGTGGAGACCGGGGCGCCCAGTGCACCGCTCGCCTTCCTGCTCGACTCAGGGGCGGGGAAGAGCGTGCTGGACCTGGGTGCGGCGCGACGTCTCGGAGTGAAGCTGGGGACGCGGGAAACGGTGCAGGGAGTGGACGGGCGGTGCGCGGCCTACCAGGTGGATGGGCTGGGCGCGACAGTGGGGTCCGCGCCGGTGCCGCGGCAGATGCTGGCGCTGGATTTGCGAGCGGTGAGCGCCGGTTGCGGAGCGCGCGTGGACGGTCTGCTGGGTGCGGATTTCTTTCGCGAACACATCGTGCGGATCGATTTTGCGGCGCAAAAGATCCGCCTGCTCAGCGCCAACGAAATGGCCGCGAGCGAAGGGAGGATGTTGACGCTGGCACACCGCAACGATGCGCTCTGCGTCCGTGCCGGGATCAATGGCGGCGCGCCGCAGTGGATGCGCGTGGATACGGGTTGCAGCGGAGCGCTGGAGTGGGTGGTGACGGGCACGCCTGGGCGCCGCATGGCGGAAACCTCGGTCGCCACCGCGGGAAGTTCGCCGAAATCCGTCGAGACCGAAGTCTTGCTGGGCGAGGAGCGCATTTCGGCGGTAAAGACGGGCCTGCATCGCCAGGCTATGTTTGCCGGGGAGTCGGGGCTGATTGGGAACGGATTGCTCTCGCGGTTTCGGGTGACGGTGGATGCCGCGGGCGGGCGGCTGCTGCTGGCGCGGGTGGGGCGATAGCGGCTTCGGGCTGTCGGCAAAGATTGCGCTGGCGGTGGGGCTGGCGAATGTCTTCCACTTTCGATTCGCGATTTATCCTGCAGTCATCATTACCTCATGAGCATAAAACCGATCTGGATTGTTTCCGCCAAGCGTACGCCCCAAGGGCGGTTTTTGGGCGGGCTGGCGAAGAAGTCGGCGGTGGAGCTGGGGGTGGTGGCGGCGAAGGCGGCGCTTAGTGGCATCGACGGGGCCTGGGTGGATTCGGTGATCGTGGGCAATGTGCTGGGGGCAGGCCTCGGGATGAATGTGGCGCGGCAGGTGGCGCTGGGGGCGGGGCTGCCGGTGTCGGTGCCGGCGTGCACGGTGAATATGATGTGTGCCTCGGGGATGCAGGCGGTGCGGCTCGCGGTGCAGGCGATCGGAAGCGGCGAGGCACGCGTGGTGTTGTGCGGCGGGACGGAGTCGATGTCGAATGCGCCGTATCTGCTCAATCGGGCGCGCGGGGGTTACAAGCTGGGGGATGGCGTGCTGATCGATAGTTTGCTGCGCGATGGATTGACCGATGCGTTTAGCGACGAGCACATGGGGGTGACGGCGGAGCGGCTGGCGACGCGCTACGGGATTTCGCGCGCGGCGCAGGATGCGTTCGCGGTGACGAGTCAGCAGCGCTACGCCGCGGCGTTGGCGGCGGGACATTTTCGGGAGGAGATCGTGGCGGTGGACAAGGTGGAGCAGGATGAGCATCCGCGCGCGGATACCACGGTGGCGAAATTGGGGACGTTGAAGGCGGCGTTCGACAAGAGCGGAACGGTGACGGCGGGGAATTCGTCGGGCCTCAATGATGGGGCGGCGATGCTGTTGGTGTGCGAGGAGGAGCGGGGGCGGGAGCTGGGGCTGACGCCGCTGGTGAGGATCACGGCGAGTGTGGCGGTGGGGTGCGAGCCGGCGGAGATGGGGCTGGGGCCGGTGTACGCGACGCGGCGGATTTCGCGCGATGTGGGGGAGTTCGATTTGATTGAGCTGAACGAGGCGTTTGCGGCGCAATCGCTGGCCTGTATCCAGGAGCTGGGGCTCGATGCGGGAAAGGTGAATGTGGATGGCGGGGCGATCGCACTGGGACATCCGATCGGGGCATCGGGGGCGCGCTTACTGGTGCACCTGACGCATCGCAAACCGCGGCGCGGGCTGGCGACTTTGTGCGTCGGAGGGGGGATGGGTTGTGCGATGGTCCTGGAGCGCGCGTGATGTCTTAACGCTTTTCCTGCGATGCTTCCCCCCGGCAACGAACGAGACGAATCACTTGAAGCGGATTGGACGCCAACGCCGGAATTTGTCGCGACGACGAATCTGGCGTGGCTGATGGAGAGGACGAGGACGGCGACCTACGAAGAATTGCATGCGTGGTCGGTGCGGCATCGCGCGGAGTACTGGGGGCTGGCGATCGAACGGCTCGGGGTGCGCTTCGAGCGGCCATGTCGCGCGGTGCTGGATCTGTCGCGCGGGGTGGAGGCGCCGCAATGGTTGCCGGGCGCGCGGTTGAATGTGGTGGAGAGTTGCTTTTCCGCGCCGTCGAATTCGCCGGCGATTATTTACCAGGCAGAAGGTGGTGAACTGTCGGTGATGAAGTATGGCGAGTTGCGGGCGCTGACGGGGCGCGTGGCGGCAAATTTGCGACGGCTGGGTTATCAACCGGGCGATGCGCTGGCGATCTTGATGCCGATGACGGCGGTGGCGGTGGCGATTTACCTAGGGATCGTGGCGGCGGGGTGTGCCGTGGTGGGGATCGCGGACAGCTTTCGTCCGCGCGAGATCGCGACGCGGCTGCGGATCGCGAAGGCGGCAGGCGTGTTCACGCAGGATGTGCTGCTGCGCGGGGGGAAGGAACTGCCGCTTTATGCCAACGCGATCGAGACGGGCGCGCCGCGGACGATCGTGGTGCCGGCGCGGGAAAGCCTCGCGCTGCCGCTGCGCGCAGGAGATGTAGCGTGGCAGGGCTTCCTGGAGATCGATGCGCCGCTGGAGATCACGGCACGCGACCCGGAGGACACGATGAACGTGCTTTTTTCGTCGGGGACGACGGGCGAACCGAAGGCGATCCCGTGGACGCAGACGACGCCGTTGAAGTGCGCAGCGGACGCCCATTTTCACCAGGACATCCGCCCCGGCGAGGTACTGGTGTGGCCGACGAATATCGGCTGGATGATGGGGCCGTGGGTGATTTTCGGGAGCCTGATGAATCGCGCGGCGATGGGGCTGTACTACGGCGCGCCGACGGGGCGGGAGTTTGGCGAGTTCGTCGTGGCGGCCAAGGCGAGGGTGCTCGGCGTGGTACCAAGCCTGGTGCGGACATGGCGGAACACGGGTTGCATGGAAGGGCTCGATTGGAGCGGGATCAAGTGTTTCACTTCCACGGGCGAATGCTCGCGCGCGGATGACATGCGCTGGCTAATGCAGACGGCAGGCGGCCGGCCGGTGATCGAATACTGCGGCGGAACGGAAATCGGCGGGGCGTACATCAGCAGCGTGCTGGCACGGCCGAATATCGCGGGGACGTTCAACACGCCGACGCTGGGGCTGGACGTGATGATTCTCGACGAGGAGGGGCAACCTGCGGAAATCGGTGAGTTGTTCGTGGTGCCGCCGTCGATCGGGCTTTCCAATTCGCTGCTGAATAAGGACCACGAAGAGACGTATTTTGCCGGCGCGCCGCGCGGACCGGGAGGCGAGACTCTGCGGCGGCATGGCGACCAGATGGAGCGGCTGCCGGGCGGCTACTGGCGCGCGCACGGGCGGGCGGATGACACGATGAACCTGGGTGGGATCAAGGTGAGCTCGGCGGAAATCGAGCAGACGTTGCGCGCCGTGCCGGGAGTGACGGAGACGGCGGCGATCGCGGTGTCGAGCGGAGGAGGGCCGAGTCTGCTGGTGATCTACGCGGTGTGTTCGGGCGCGCCGGAGAAAACATTACTCGCGACCGCGATGCAGGGTGCGATCAAGCGCGACTTGAATCCCCTTTTCAAAATTCACGATGTCGTCGTGATCGATGCGCTGCCGCGCACCGCGTCCAACAAAGTGATGCGCCGCGAATTGCGCGCGCGTTACAACACCTCCCCAGCGTCATGAACCCTCTCGCCCGCACTATTCTCGTCACCGGCGCGGGCAGTGGATTGGGGCGGGGCCTGGGCGCGTGGCTGGCGCAGCGGGGGCACACGATCCTGGCGACGGACTTGCAGTTCGCGGCTGCGCAGGAGACGGCGGCGCAGATCGTCGCGGCGGGTGGGCGGGGGGGGGCTTTTGCGCTGGACGTGACCTCGGAGGAGAGCATCGCGGGATTGCTGAGCGCGCTGGGCGAAACGCGCGTCGATGTGCTGATTAACAACGCCGGGCTGCAGTACGTGGCGGGCATCGAGGAATATCCAGTGGAGAAATGGGATTTGCTGATGAGCGTGATGATGAAGGGGACGTTCCTGATGTCGCGCGCGGTGCTGCCGGGGATGCGGGCGCGGAACTTTGGGCGGATCATTCACATCGGATCGATTCATAGCTTGATCGGCTCGCCTTACAAATCGGCTTACACGGCGGCGAAGCATGCGCTACTCGGCTTTTCCAAGGTGCTGGCGCTGGAGACGGGCGGCGCGGAGATCACGAGCAACACAATTTGCCCGGGTTACATTCGCACGCCGCTGGTGGATGCGCAGATCGCGGGACAGGCGCGCACGCGTGGGATTTCGGAAGACGAGGTGATCGACACGGTGATGCTTGCGCCGATGCCAAAGAAGGCCTTCATCGCGATCGAGGAAGTGGCGGCGGCGGTCGATTACCTGATGAGTCCGCTGGCGCGCAATGTGACGGGGCAGGCCCTGGCGATCGACGGGGGTTGGACGGCGCAATGAGTTTCGTCATCATCCTCGCGGCGCTGGTGTTCCTGATGTTTGTCGCGTATCGCGGGCACAGCGTGATTCTCTTCGCGCCGGTGGCGGCGCTGGGTGCGGTGCTGCTGACCGCGCCGGACCTGGTCGCACCGATGTTTACCGGGCTCTTCATGGAGAAGATGGCCGGGTTTCTGAAGCTCTACTTCCCGGTGTTTCTGCTTGGCGCGGTGTTTGGAAAAGTCGTGGAGATGTCTGGGTTTTCGAAGTCGATCGTGTCGGCGGTAGTGCGTCTCGCCGGAAAGCAGCAGGCGATTTTTTCCATCGTCGCGGTGTGTGGGCTGCTCACCTACGGCGGGGTGTCCTTGTTCGTCGTGGTCTTCGCGGTGTATCCGTTTGCGGCGGAGATTTTCCGGCAGAGCGGACTGCCGAAACGGTTGATCCCGGCGACGATCGCGCTGGGCGCGTTCACCTTCACGATGGATGCGCTGCCCGGGACGCCGCAGATCCAGAACATCATTCCGATTCCGTTTTTCAAAACGAACGCCTACGCCGCGCCGTGGCTGGGGAGCATCGGCGCGGTATTCATCCTCGCGGTGGGGCTCTTTTATTTGCACTGGCGCAGCCGTCGCGCCGTTGCGGCCGGGGAAGGATATGGGGAGAATCTGCTGCAAGAGCCGGAGCCGTTTGCCGGTGAGCGGATGGCGAATCCGTGTGTTGCGCTCCTGCCGCTCGTGCTGGTCGGCGTGCTGAACAAGATCCTCACCACGGCGGTTCCGAAGATGTACGGCGAGACGCATTCGTTCATTCCATCGGTCGTCGGCAAAGCCGCGCCAGTTTCGCAGGAGATTGCGAAGGTGGCGGCAATCTGGGCGGTGGAAGGTGCGCTGCTGGGCGGGATTTTGACCGTGCTGGTGTGCGCGTGGAAACCGGTGCGGGCCAGGTTTGCGGAAGGATCAAAAGCCGCGATCGGGGGCGCGCTGCTGGCGTCGATGAACACGGCGTCGGAGTATGGCTTCGGCGCGGTCATAGCGGCGCTGCCGGGATTTCTGGTCGTCGCGGAAGCGTTGAAATCCATTCCGCATCCGCTGATCAACGAAGCGGTGACCGTCACGTCGCTGGCGGGGATTACCGGTTCTGCCTCGGGCGGCCTGGGCATCGCGCTCGCGGCGATGGGCGACACCTTCGCGCAGAATGCGCTAGCCGCCGGCATCCCCCTCGAAGTCGTGCACCGTGTGGCGGCCATGGCCAGCGGCGGGATGGATACGCTGCCGCACAATGGCGCCGTCATCACCCTGCTCACCGTCACCGGCCTCACGCATCGCCAAGCCTACGGCGATATCTTCGTCATCACCTGTATCAAGACGGTGGCGGTGCTGTTCGTCATCGCGGTTTATCAGGTCACGGGGCTGGTGTGAGGCGGGTCGGGAACGAAATTCTTGATGAAATCAGCGGCAACCTTATGCTCACCGACTCTGAAAAACGGTGTGATCACGTCCTCCAGCCAATCCATTCACATCGACCTGGACGGGGCGTGGCCAAAGGATTCCACGGAATCTTATGTCGACTGCCGCGACTGGGGCAGACGGTTGCGCTACAGCGCCACCTCGGGTGGGATCGAGGCGTTTTACGAGTTCATCCGGCCACGCACGGCCCGGTTCACCCTCTTCGGGTCGGGTGACTATCATCACTTGACCGCCCTGTGGCTGCGCAAGCTCGAGGAGCCGGTGACGCTGGTGTCGTTCGACAATCATCCCGACTGGGATATTCGCCCGCCGCGCTGGTGTTGCGGGACGTGGATCAATCGCGCGCTCGAGCTGCCGACGGTGCGCAAGGCGGTGATTTGGGGTTGTGGTAATTTCGAGTTGAACTGGCCGGGCAACTTATTTGTGAGCCGGACGGCGCTGCGCAACCAGCGCCTGAAAGTCTGGCCGTGGACGGAACGGCTGAAGGCTTCCGGCCGCAAGCGCTGGCCGGGGATGACGCGCGAGGACTGGCGGGAGAAATTCAGCGCCTTCGCGCAGTCGATGCGCGGGGAAGCGGTTTACATCACCATCGATCTCGACTGCCTGGACCGGGAGGAATCGGCGACCAACTGGGAGAACGGGCTATTTACGGTAGAAGACATTCTCTGGGCGCTCGGTGAGTTGCGCGCACAAACGAAGATCGTGGGTGGCGATCTTTGCGGCGCCTACTCGCAGCCCGTCTTTGAGCGGTTGAAGCAACGTATCGAATCCGCGCTCGACCACCCTCGACTCGAGCCCGTGAATGAAGCGACGGCGACCAACCGTAACACCCGCGCTCGCACGCTCCTCTGGACTGCCTTGACGGCTTCTTGAACGCTGATTCCTTTTCCAATTTTCCCATGGCCACCGAACCCATCCGAGTCGAAGACGTGAAAACCGATTCCCAGGTTTTTGCCTATAGCAGGTGGGACGCGATCCCGGTGCTGTTTGGAGTCTTCCACTTCGCCTACTTCTGGTCGCTCTTCTACCTGTTCCCGCGGACGCCGCTGTGGGGGATGCTCATCCTGGGAATCCTCTACTCGATCAGCATCTCGTGGAACATCAACGGCATCTCGCACAACTTCATCCACAATCCATATTTCCGGTCGCCGCTGGCGAATCGTCTGTTCAGCGTGATGGAATCGGTCGCCTGTTGTTTCTCGCAGCTCTATTACGATGTGGTCCACATGCAGCATCACAAGGGGAACAGCGACCGGCAGGATGAGCATGGCGATACCGTGGACTGGCTTTCCATTTACCGGCATGGCCACGATGGGCAGGCCGAGAACCCATGGAGTTACACTTTCCTGAGCTTCTTTCGCGACAACCCCGCGGCGATCGCGAGGGAGCTATCGAAGCGCGGACCGGACGAAGCGCACTGGGGAAAAATCGAACTGGGGGCGTTCATCCTCAGCATGGCCACCATGGCGGTGTTGAACTGGCATTATATGCTCTTCTTCCTGCCGTTCATGTATTTCGGCCACTGCTTGAGTTATCTCAATGGTTACTATCTCCACTACGGGGGAAATCCGGACAAACCGATTGCGTGGGGAGTAAGCAGTTATCACCAGCTTTA
>NZ_JBDUCX010000312.1:0-7075 GCF_040003245.1 Chthoniobacter sp. | reverse complement strand
AATCCCGTCGAACAACCAGCGATCATCGTTCGTAGAGCGACGGGGTTCTTCGACTTCGTTACACTCCGCTCAGAATGACACGCAAGGGGGGCACCTGAGGCGGCGCCGGCTACGGCTTTACGTAAACTACTCTGAGGTGGGGACGGCCGCCTGCTAAGGAAGGGGATGGGCGGTGGATTGACGGTACACGCGAAAAGCCGTTGGCGTGCTGGCCGAAGTTCGGCTACTGCTCCTGCCCCTCTTTCATGAACCGCCCCACCACCTTCCGTATCGCCGCGCTCTGCGGGGCGGCTTGCGCGCTGCCTTTTTCGGCCTGTGAGAAGCCGCAGATCCGTGTCTATACGATCACGAAGAACGCGCCCGCGGCGACGCCGCCCCCGGGAGAGCGGCCCCTCCAGCTGAGTGACGCGCAGGCGAAGTCTGCCACGAAGACGGCGCCGAAGGCGTCCCGACCGAAGCTCGATTATCAATTGCCGCCGGGATGGCAGGATGCGGGTCCAAGCGAGTTCAGCCTGGTGAACTTTCGTATTCCGACGCCCAAAGGCGACGCGATGGTGAATATTACGCCGCTGGCCGGGATGAAGGGCAAGGACACGGTGATCGTCAATATGTGGCGGCAGCAGGTGGACCAGCCGCCCCTCGAGGAGCCGGCAGCGGCGGCCAGCCTGACGCCGGTGGATATCGGCGGAGAACAGGGCAAGCTTTTCGAGGTGACGGGCGCGCGCGACGGGCAGACGCTACAGATCATCACGGCGTTTGTGCATCGGGACGATGGGAGCTGGTTCTATAAGCTGCAGGGCAGCGCGGAGGCGGTCGCCTCCCAGAAGGAAGCGTTCCTTAATTTCCTGAAGACGGTGAAGATCAAGCCCGGCACGGCGGAGACAGCCGCCGCGGCTCCGGCGCCTTCCCCGACCCCGCCACCGCCTGCGTCCGAACCGACCCTGGGCCTGCATATGATGACCCCCGAAGGCTGGCAGGAGCAGCCGGCCGGGCAGATGCAGGTGGCGAAATTCAGCGTGGCCAAGGAGGGCGGAAAGGCGGACGTGTCGGTGAGCGTTTTCTCCAGCGATACCGGCGGCACGCTGGCCAACGTGAACCGCTGGCGCCGACAGCTTGGGCTGGAGGATGTGGATGAAGCCGGCTTGCAGGAATGCGCGACCACCCTGGGCGGCGCCCATATCGACGGTGCGCCCGGACCGATGCTGGCCGATCTCAGCAAAGATAACCGCCGTCTGCTCGGCGCCATCGTGCCACGCGAAGGGCAATGGTGGTTTTACAAGATGGTCGGCGACGCCCCGGTGGTGAACGCCGAGCACGATACCTTCGTCCAATTCGTCAAGAGCCAGCCATGACCCGTTCTCTTTGGAAATTCCTCACTTCGCTCCGGCTCACGATCGTGCTGCTGGTCTGCGCGATCGTTCTCGTTTTCGTCGGCACCGTGGCGCAGGCGGATGAAGGGCTGTATCAGGTGCAGGACCGCTACTTCCGCCACTGGATTCTCATGGGCACGACGCTGTGGGGGTTTCACATGCCGTGGTTTATCTGGCCGGCAGGGCGGCTGGTGGGGAGCGCGCTGCTGATCAATCTGGTGGCCGCGCACATCAAGCGCTTCCAGTGGAGCACGTCGAAGCTGGGCATTCATCTCACGCACCTCGGGATCATCATCCTGCTGCTGGGCCAGCTCGCGACGGATTTCCTCCAGGTCGAATCGCAGATGATCCTCAACGAGGGCGATACGGACAATTACATCCAGCGCACACGTTACCCGGAGCTGGCCTTTACGACGGATACCGACAAGGACCACGAGCAGGTCGTGGCCGTGCCCCATCCGCTCATCGTGAAGGGCGGGACCATTACGAACCCGAACCTGCCCTTCACCGTGAAGGTGAAGGAGTATGCGTCCAACGGCGAAGTGGTTTCCCATCAGAAGGCGCTGGCGGCGGCGGTGCAGATCACCACGGCTTTGGCGACACTGGATAGCGAGTTTTCGACGGTGGACGGGATCGTGCCTCAAGCGGAGCGCGCGGCGGAAACTCCGGGGCGGGTGGACGTCTGGCGCGCGGCGCTGAAGGCCGTGGGAGAAACGGATGTGCAGGACATCGTGGCCGCGGCGAAGAAGGTGGCGGCGCAGCCGGACAAGGAAGGCAAGCTGCGGACGGAATTGAAGGCGCGCTTTCGCGCGGGGATGTTGGGGCGCTTTAGCAACATGCCAGACAATGAGGATCCGACCACGGCTCGGGGGATGCGCTACGCGGCGTCCAAAATCGGCGCCGGCCAAACAATTTCGCCGGAAACGCTGCCTCCCGCCTCGACCGAAGGCGCCGGGTCTCGCGCGACTATCGTGGCGCTGCCGGAAGTGAAGGACATGGATACGCGCGCTTTCCCTTATGCCGTGCTGGAGTTTGAGGCGGATGGAAAGAGCCTCGGAACCTGGCTGATGTCGACGGATCTGCGCGATCAACCGGTGACCGTGGGCGACAAGACGGTGCGGGTGGCGTTGCGCGAGCAGCGACAGTACCTGCCCTATTCGATCAAGCTCGTGAAAGCCACGCACAAGATCTATGCGGGCAGCGACATTCCCAAGGATTTCCGCAGCCGCGTGCTGATCGAGAACCCGGTGAGCAAGGAAAGCCGGGAGACGGAGATCTCGATGAACGATCCGCTGCGCTACAACGGTCTCGCCTACTATCAATACCAGATGACCAAGGACGAATTCGACCGCTCCCCCGGCTTGAGCGTGCTGCAGGTCGTGCACAACCCCAGTTGGCTCGTGCCCTATATCGGGTGCATAGTAGTCGCGTCGGGAATGCTCTGGCAATTTCTCCATCACCTCGTCGCCTTCATCAAAAAACGTCGCCCCGTATGAAAAAGTGGCTGCCTCTCATCATCACCCTCGTCTTCGTCGGCTGGCTCATCGGCAAGGTGCCGGTGCCGAAGGAAGAAGGATTTGCCGTCCGCGAATTTGGCCAGTTGCCGATCCTCAATGGCGGACGGCGGCAGCCGATCGATTCGCTGGCGCGCAATGCGCTGCTCCAGTTGCGCGGCAAACAGACGGCGAACTACGAGCCGTGGAAGGAGTGGTATCAAAAGCCGCAGATCGTCCCGGCGACGCAGTGGCTGATGGAAGTGATGATGAATCCCGCGGTGGCGGATACGCGTCCGGTGTTCCGCATTGATCATCCGGACTTGAAGGGATTGCTCGGGCTGCCGATGGACCGGGGATTCGAGACCGACGCGAAGCATTTCACCTGGAACCAACTGCAGCCGAAGAGCGATGCGCTCACCAAGGAAGCGCAACGCGCGAGCGAGGTGCCGAGCGCGAGCCGCAACCAGTTTGACAAGGCGGTGATGAACCTGTGGCGCGCGACGTTCCTCTACCAGCAGCTCAAGTCCACGCTCCAGCCACCCGATGCGCGCGACTGGCCGGCGGAACTGCGGACGTTCCTGGAGAATCGCGATGGGGGCCTCACGGCCTACCGGGCCCAGCAGGCCAAGAAACCGTTCGATGAAGCGGCGCTCGATCGCTTCATGAATGATGCGGTGCGCTTCGATGGCATGGAGCACTACGATGAATTTGGCAAGCGACTGGAAATGCGCATGGCGATGATCCTGCCGCCGGAAACCGGCAATGACGACAACGACTGGCGGCGCACCGGGCAGGCTCTGATGGAAGTGGCGCGTGGCGACACGCCGAACTTTGCGCTCGCGCACTTTGCGGTGATGGGCGCGGACTTTCGGGCGAACGACGTAGCGGGCTTCAACCAGGCGGTGCAGACCTATCGCGCCACGCTGGCCGGCCGGCTCGATGCCAATCTCAAGGAGGCGGGGCAGGAGACGTATTTCAATCATCTCCAGTTGTTCTATCTCGCAATGAGCATCGCGATTTTCTCGTTTCTCACGGCGATCATCTATTGGTTCCGGCCGACGGATTGGGAATGGCTGCGGCGCACGGCGGTGTATCTGCTGTCGCTGGCCGTGGTCGTGACGACGATTGGGATTGTCTTCCGCATGATCCTGATCGGGCGTCCGCCGGTGATTAACCTGTATTCCTCGGCGACGTTCATCGCGTGGGGTGCACCGGTGCTCGGGCTCATCCTCGAGCGTTTCTGGCGGAATTCAATCGGGGTGGTGGTCGGCTCGGTCATCAGCGCCTTGTGCCTCATTGTGGCCCATTATCTCGCGCTGGAAAAAGATACGTTGGAGATGCTGCGCGCGGTGCTCGACACGAATTTCTGGCTCGCGACGCATGTGGTCGCCGTCACGCTCGGCTATGCCTCGACCTTCGTCGCCGGGTTCCTCGGGATCGTCTTCGTCGTACGCGGCTTTTTCACCACCGCCGTCACGCCGGAACTCAAGCGCAGCCTGGCGCGAATGGTCTATGGCATCATTTGCTTTGCGACGCTCTTCAGCTTCGTGGGCACGGTGCTCGGTGGTATTTGGGCCGACCAAAGCTGGGGCCGTTTCTGGGGTTGGGACCCGAAGGAAAATGGCGCGATCATCATCGTGCTGTGGAATGCGCTGGTGCTGCATGCGCGCTGGGGTGGCTTGGTGCGCGAGCGCGGGCTGCTGAACCTGGCGATCGTCGGCAACATCGTGACGAGCTGGTCGTGGTTTGGAACCAACATGCTCGGCATCGGCCTGCACAGCTATGGCTTCACGGATGCGGCCTTTTACACGCTGATCTATTTTGATGGCGCGATGCTGCTGCTCATCGCCATCGGCATGCTGCCGCTGAATCTGTGGCGCAGCCCGCTGGAAGGCAAACCGTCGAAGACGGACAAATCGTCCACGCCGCCCGGCGGCGCGCAGCCGCAGCCGGCGTAGACTGGCGGCCAGAACGGAAATCGCTGCCGGAGCACTGGCCCGGAGGCGGCCTCAAAATCGCCAATGGTTGCCAGCGGGCTGGCGCGCCTTTAGCTTCCCGACTCGCATGCTTTTCTCCTCCCGTTTTCGCGCCTGCAGCGCAGCCTTTGTCCTGGCCCTGCTCGGTGGCGGGTGCGAAAAGAAGGATCCGCTGGCGGAGCGGAAGTTCCAATTGCTGCTCGAGGAGAACGCCCGTCTCGCGGAAGCGGTGGCGGTGCTGGAACCCGGGAAGCCAGCCGCCGCGACACATGCGGAGAGTTATTCTCCGGCGGCGGTGACGGCGGTCACCACGGAAAATGAAAAGCTGCGCGAAGTGCTGGCGAAGCACGATCACGACAAGGCGCTCGCGGCCAACAAGGTCCTGCGCGAGCCGATCGAGAAGCAGGTGACGGAGATTCGCGGGCTCGTGTTCAAGGAGCCGGTGACCTACGAAGTGCTCAATCGCAAGCAGATCAAGCAGACCATGGCGGGGAAACTGGCGGAGGTGTTTTCGGAGAAGGAATTCAGCCAGATGGCGGAGGCGATGGCGGCGATCGCGCTGCTGCCGGCCAACTATCCGCTGCGGCAAAAATACATCGACCTGTTGAGCGAACAGGTGGCGGCGTTTTACGACCAACACCAGCACAAGCTTTTCATGTATGAAGACGCGACGCTGGAGAATGCGCAGAACCGAGTGGTCCTCGCGCACGAGCTGACGCATGCCTTGCAGGATCAGCACTTCGGCCTCAATCGCATGCCGCTCGAATTGAAAACGAACGACGACCGCGCGGAGGCGGCGAGCGCGCTGGTGGAGGGCGATGCCACGCTCGTGATGAGCGAATTCATGATCAAGAACATGACCAAGCAGATGTTCAAGGACAGCATGGTGGCGAGCTTCACGCAGAACATGAAACAGCTCGAAACGGCGCCGCGTTACCTGCGCGAGATGCTGGTGTTTCCGTATCTGCGCGGGCAGGAATTTTGCGCAGCGCTCTTTGGACAGGGTGGCTACGACGCAGTGTCGAAGGCGTATGCGCACCCGCCGAGCTCCACCTCGCAGATCCTGCATCCGGAGAAGTACATGGCGGATCCGCCCGAAGAGCCGATCGCCATCGAGTGGCCGGAGCTCAATGTGAAAGGGCACTTCCCCACGGCGGACAACACGGTCGGCGAAATGGGGACGCGTATTCTCTTCACCGAGTGGGTCGATGCGACCACCGGGGAACGCGCGGCGACGGGCTGGCGCGGCGACCGTTACCTCTGCTATGCCGACGGCGAGGCGCTGGTGTGGAAGACCGTTTGGGCGAGTGCGCAGGACGCGACGGAATTTTTCGACGCGGAAAAAAAATTGCTAGAAATTCGCTTCAAGCCCACAGACGCCCGTATTATTACGCATGGTTACGAGGTGGACGCCCCCCGTTTCCTGCGCCTGCACCAGACGGACGCGAACGAAGTGATCCTGATCGACACGCCCCGTGCAGAATGGGCGGAGGCGCTCGCGGCCTTTCATTGAAGCACGCGCAGCGAATCCTTGCGCCGCGGGGGATTCCCGGAAATCCTTGCGCACACCTTACCCCTGACGAATGGACAAATCCGAAATGCGCCTCGACCCGCTGACCCAGGCGTGGACGATTTTTTCCGCCGCCCGCCCCGTGCCGCCGGCGTTTGGCTCGGTGCACGATGAGCCGGCGAAGCAGAGCCCGTTCATCGCCGGAGCCGAGCATCTCACCGGGCCCGCGTTGCTCTCTACACCGCAACCCGACTGGCGGGTGCGCGTGGTGCCAAATCGCGCGCCGCTACTGCGCGTGGAGGGCGATGCCTCGCGCCGGGCCGATGGCTTCTACGACCACATGGATGGCGTGGGCGCGCACGAAGTAGTCATTGAAGATTCCGGGGCGAATCCTTTTGAAGAGCTGCCGCTGGCCCAGATCGAGCACATCATCGCGGCGTGGAAGACGCGCATGCTCGACCTCATGAAGGACACACGGATGCGTTCGTTCACCGTCGTGAAGGACGTCGGGATGCCGGCCGGCGGGCGGGTGCGGCACAGCGTAAGCCAGCTCCTGGCGATGGCCACGATCACCCCGCTGCTCCAGCGCAAACTGCAGACCGCGCGCGAATTCTACAACACGCGCAAGCGGTCGATCTTCGAGGACATCCTGAGCGAAGAAATCCGCACCGGCACGCGGCTCGTGTATGAAAACAACGGCTTCACCGTCTTCTGCCCGTATGC
>NZ_JBDUCX010000311.1:0-7107 GCF_040003245.1 Chthoniobacter sp. | reverse complement strand
GGGAGCGGCCTCCTTGGCGGCCTCCGCAGGAGCTGCGGCAGGTGCGGGAGCGGCTTCGGCAGGAGCGGCTGCTGCGGGAGCAGGTTCAGCAGGCGCAGCCGCCGGCTCTGGAGCCTTGGCAGGAGCGTCCTGCGCGGCCAAAGGAGCTACGAAACCCGCCCACGACAGCATGGCTGCTGCGGCAAGCAGGGATAACGTTCGATTCGGTTTCATACAGGGTAGTGTAGTGGTTTTGTTGGTTTGTTGGTTGCTGCCGACACCCCTGTAAAACCGTCCAAGGCTCTTCGAGCGCTGGAACTCCATTCGGGAACCGATTGGGGCTGAGGTGATGGCAGGGGCGCCCTTTAGCAGCCGCTGTGCCAGCCCTCAGCATCAATGACTTACAGAGAAAATGGACCGCTCTTTGCCCAATTGCCATCAGGCCGAATGCGTAAATTACGACAGACGATCTTAATATGATCAAAATGAACCACTAGCGTTCACTTCGATCTGTGGGCGTTTTTCAGCTCTACAGTCACCACGAGCGGTGGCTTGGTTTAAGTTGAACCGCCCTAGTCCACGGACGCCCGGTAGGCGCGCCAGCCACCGAATTCGCTGATCTCCCGTTGCCCCGTGCACAGGATCACTTCCGCCAATACGCCGAGCACCTCTTCCCCGTTCGCCAACTTGACCTTGCCGACGCACAGGCCGGCCGGCTCCTTGACCAGGATGTCCGCCAACCCGCTGGCGGGCACATTCCACACTTCGACCGCCACGGAGACGCCCCCGGTGGCCACGCGGTACATGCCGGGATGCCGGTCGTTGATCGAGAAAATGCGATAGGCCGACACTGTGCGATCCTCCCGCACAAAGGACGCTCCTACAGAGAGGAGGTTGGGATTCAGTTCGAGGCCCCGCATCAGGGTGCCATTGACCGCCAGAAGAATGGAGCTGGAGTTCGACATGGGTTCCTTCTAGCTGGATGGCTCCTCTTTGAACAGCCCGGCTTGAAATTGGCACAGATAAAGCTAGTAGTTCTGCTGCTTATGCTATATTGCGTAAGCAGTAGCGCGAATGCGAATCTCTCGTCCTCCGCACAGTGCCATCGGCCTGTTGGCCTTGGTTTGGATGGCTTCTTCGCCCCTAATGGCGGCACCCCCTGCTGGATGGCAGTTGGTTTTCAGTGATGAATTCGAGGGCCAGGCGCTCGACGTCAGCAAATGGAACACGACCATGGATTTCCCGGGCACGCACGGTCCGCGCTACCACAACGAGTATTACCTCAGCTACACGCTGGATGAAGACGTGATCCTCAGCGACGGCCGGTTGCACCTGCGCACCGAGCACAAAGTGGTCTCCGGCAGTGAGCCGATGGGCCTCTTCGACTACTCGCAGGGGCTTGTCACGACGCACGACAAGTTCACATTCACTTATGGCTACGTCGAGATCCGGGCGAAATACCCGGGCGGGAAAGGGCTGTGGCCCTGCTTCTGGCTCATGCCGCAGGATGAGAACAGCTGGCCGCCGGAATTCGATATCGCCGAGTACTACGGCGGCCAGCACAAGATGCATCACGGCTTGGCCTACGGCACGATGCGTGAGACACTTTGGGACAGTTCTGGCGACACTGAGACGGATTTCGTCAACGACTGGCACACCATCGGCCTCGAGTGGACGGCCGGACGCGCGGTCTGGTACGTTGATGGCGTTGCCCGCAAGACGGTGACCGCCGATTACGTGCCGAAAGTGCCCATGTATGTCCTCCTGAGCAACAGCATCAGCTCCCGCCTTGGCCCCTCGGGCGAGCCGGATGAAAAGACCGTGTTCCCAAACGACTTCCAGATCGACTACATCCGCATCTACCAGACGCCCCCGCCCACCCAGCTCGTGAAAGCGGAGCCTCCTCCCGCACCCAAGCCGCAGGCCTCGGAGGCGGCCAAGCCGATCATCGCCATTCTTCCCGCGAGTCCGCTGCCGTGAACCGGCAGCGGGCCTCGCCTGTCCGCCACGCTACGCCTTCTCTTCGTCGAGCTTCGCCAGCACGGCGGCCTCGAGTTCGGTATAGAGCGCGGCGTCGGCCTTGAGGATCTCCTTCGCGGCATCGCGGCCTTGGGCGAGCTGCGTGCCCTTGTAGCTGAGCCACGAACCACGCTTCTCGACGATGCCCTTCTCCAGGGCGAGATCGAGCAGGGAGCCTGTCAGGCTGATGCCTTCGTTGTACATGATGTCGAACTCGGCCTCGCGGAAGGGCGGCGCGACCTTGTTCTTGACGATTTTCACCTTGGTGCGGTTGCCGGTCACGCTGCCGTCGGCAATCTTGATGGCGCCGATGCGCCGGATGTCCACGCGCACGCTGGAGTAGAATTTCAGCGCCTTGCCGCCGGGAGTGGTTTCGGGATTGCCGAACATCACGCCGATTTTCTCGCGAATCTGGTTGGTGAACACGACGATCGTGCGGGCCTTGGAAATCAAAGCGGTCAGCTTGCGCAGGGCGGCGCTCATGAGCCGGGCTTGCGCGCCCACGGTGGTGTCGCCGATCTCGCCTTCGAGTTCGGCCTTGGTGACGAGCGCGGCGACGGAATCGATGACGATGACGTCCAGCGCATTCGAGCGCACGAGCGTCTCGCAAATGCGCAGCGCTTCCTCACCGGAACTGGGTTGCGAGACGAGCAGGTCGTCCAGGTTCACGCCGAGTTTCTTGGCGTATTGCGGATCGAGCGCGTGCTCCACGTCGATGAAGGCGGCCAGCCCGCCGCGCTTCTGCGCCTGCGCCACGAGGGTCAGCGTGAGGGTCGTCTTGCCCGAGCTTTCCGGGCCGAAAACCTCCACGATGCGTCCCCGCGGAAAACCGCCGACGCCGAGCGCGCGGTCGATCAAAATGTTGCCCGTGGGGATGGTCTCCACATCCATGTGTTGCGAGTCCCCGAGCCGCATGATGGCCCCGTCCCCGTAGTCCTTGGCGATCTGCTGGATGGCGAGATCAAGGTTCTTGTTGCGGGCAGTAGTGACTTTGCTCTCTTCTTGGGTTTCCGTTTTTGTGGCCATACGTGGTCTAATGTACACGTATGGCGCGGCGGGCGGGAAGCGAATTCCGATCCGGAGGCGAGAAATCGCGCCTCTGGCGTCTGCGCCCGCTTTTTTCCTCGCGTTCGTCCCAGATGCGTCTTTGTTTAGCGCCTGATTTTCCCACATGGAAACGAATTCACCCGCGGACGTACCCACCCCCGCAAACCCACCCGAAACGCCCGCGGAAGCTGCGCCAGTCGAAGCGCCTGCCGCAGACCTTTTCACGCCGGTCGCCAATGCCGGGCCCACGGACCCCGCCGAGCCGGTGGAAGCCGAGGGCGACGCGGAAGCGACGCCGGGCGAACCCGGGCTGGCGGACGAACTCACGCAATTGGCCGAGGCCTCCCAAAGGGCGCGCCTTTCACCGGCCGACGAAGAGCGCATGGCCACGTTGCTCAAGGAAGCGCTGCTCGGTGGCCGCGCCGGGGTAACTCGCGCGATCGAAGCGCTGCCCCGCGTGCCGTGGATCGTGGGCGTGCGCGCCGTCGAAGCCGTCTGGGTGGAACTCACCGCGGGCTTTCGCACCCAGTTGCTCGCCGGCCTCGGCAAGGATGAAACGGATGCCTCGCGCCGGATTCGCCTGAGCCTGTCGCGCGCGCTGTTCAAGATCGATGTGGCGGTGGCGCTGAAGCTCGCCGTGGGCGTCGCGCGGGAATTGCGCGACAAGGACACCGGCCTGCTCACCACGAAGCAATCGCAGATTTTTGCCAATGTCTTCATCGGCCGCGGCAAGCCCTGGCTCGCCCAGCTCTCGCTCGCGGACGTAAAGCCCGCGGATGGCGATGCGCTGGTCCATTGCGCAGTGCTCGCGGTCTTCACGCTGCCGCATCCGCCGGTCACGCAGCTCGGTGTCTTGAAATGGGCGCGGGAGCAGGAGCGGCTGGGCAAGCTCGACGCGCCGGCGCTGGAAGCAGTCAAAAAGGGCGTCGCGCGCTGGAGCGCGAAATGGCAGGGCGCCTTGCGCAAGGAGGTCAGCGATTTGCCGGAGGAAATTGCCGCCGTCTTGAAGCCTGGTGCGGAGCAATCCCCGGCGGGTGAACAGGAGTCCGCTCCTAGCGAGGCCGGCGAAAGCGCGGAAGGCCCGGAGGGCGTGGCCGTCGAGGGCGCCGAAACGATGGCCAAGGAGGATGATGAGGACGATGACGATGATGACGACATCGATGATGAGGATGAGGATGAGGAGGACGACGAGGACAAGGACGAAGAAAAAGAGCGCGGCCGCGGTCGCCGGGAGCGTCCCGTCTACGAGCCCCGCCCGCAGAAGCCGGCCGGGGAACGCCCCGTCTACACGCCGCGCAATGCCGGCAACGTGGGCAAGAATTTCAATCTCAACGAAGCGCTGCGCGGCATCGACGGCTACGTCCAGTCGCTGCGCGCCGAACTCAGTGCCGCGCAGACCAAGGCCCGGCGCGAATCGCGCGATGACCGCCGTCCCGAGAAATCAGCGGGCCCGATCATCCCCGGCCAGCCGACGCCGGAGGAATTGGCGCGGCTCAACCAGCAGCTCGAGGCCCGCAATGCCGAGTTGCAAGAGCGCATCACCGATTTAACCCAGCACTCCGAGGATATCGCCGTGAGCACCGGCGCCCTGACCGGTGCACCGGTGAGCGATGTCGTGGCCCAAATGCGCACGCTGCTCGCGCTGAAATTGCAGGAAGACTTTGCGGATTACCTCGCGCTGGAAAAAGAGTCCAACGACCTCGTGGTGCAGCAACATTACAAGTCCCTGCTGCGCCATGTCTTCGAGGTGCTCCAGCAACTCGAAGTGCCGCTCAAGGCGGAGTAGGAAGTCGATTCCGATTCCGGCCCGGAGGGCCGAAAAAGATTAGCCGGTTGGCGTCAGCCACCGGAAGGGCCGCCAACGCATCATCCGCCCCAGCGGGGCGGTGGAATTCTTGTCGTAGCCGAGCCTGACAATGATGACCGGGAATTTACCGCAGAGGGCGCAGAGGAACGAGAGAGGGCCGCAGAGGGAGAAAAGACTTTTCCTCTGCGGCCCTCTCTCGTTCCTCCGCGCCTCTGTGGTAAACACCAACGGTGGCTATGGTTTCCGTGGCCCAGCCCCAACAACGAAAAAGCCCCGGCCTCTTCTCGAAGCCGGGGCTCATGAATTTCAGCGAAGGTCGCTTAGTTGTTCGGCTTCGGCGCGTCGGGGGCCGGAGCGGGCGCGGGGGCCGGTGCGGGGGCAGCGGCGTCCTTCACGGCGTCAGCAGCCTTGTTGGCGGCATCCTTGGTTGCTTCGACGGCTTTGTCGGCAGCTTCCTTGGTTGCGTCGACCGCCTTGGTGGCGGCGTCTTTCGCTTCAGCAGCGGCCTTGTCGATGGCAGCGGCGGCTTCCGGGGCCTTCGCCTTCGCGGCGGCCGCAGCTTCTTCGACCTTGGCCTTGGCGTTGTCCGCGGCTTCGGTGGCCTTCTGTTCGATGGTGGCCTTGCCTTCATCGGCTTTCTGCTCGACCGAGGCTTCCTTCTTCTCGCAAGCGGCAAAGGCCAGGGCCGTCGCTGCCACGAGGGCAAATGTGGGGTACAGTTTCATGTGTGGGATTTAGGGGTTAGGGGTTGATGGTTGGGACGATACGAATCGAATCGGCCCCGTGGGGAGGCTGGACAGGCGGCTGGGGCAAGTCAATGCCAGTCTGCCACGGAACTGATTCCAAAAACGCCACCCGGCGGCGTCTCCTTTCTTAGGCGCAACAAAGACCGCTTAAGACTGGAACCACGAAGGCACAAAGGCACGAAGGGAAACAAACTTCCGCCTCATCCTCTTCGAGTCTTTGTGTCTTCGTGGTGAACAGCCCTTCACCGTCTTCGGTGACCTACTTGTTCAGCAGCTTCTCCAGCAAGCCGTTGAGCCGGCCGAGCATGGCGCGCGGGTCTTCGAGCAGGCCGGCGGCGACCAGGGCGTTGTCGAAGATCTGCTCCGCGACTTCGCCGGCCAGCGTGGCGTCCGATTGCCGGATGGTATTCAAGCGCACCAGCATCGCGTGGTCGGGATTGATCTCGAGATTCGGCTTCGACTCCATGGACGGCCCGCCTTCGCGGCTCATCATCTTCATCATGCGGCGCATGCTGGAAGTCATGTGCGTGTCGCTGTCCACCACCACCGCGGGGCTGCCCACGAGGCGCTTCGAGGTGAGGACTTCGTTCACGCGATCGCCGAGGCGTTCCTTGATGAAATTGGCGAGCAGGCGCGAATTCTCTTCGCTCAGCGCGCCGGCGGTTTCCTTGTCGAGCTTGAGGTCGGCCTTTTCCGCGCCCACCAGGCGCTTCTTGTCGAACTCGCGCAGGTGCTCCATCACGAATTCATCCTGCGGCGCGTACAGGAACAGCACCTCGTACTTCTTTTCGCGGAAGACCTCGTAGTAGGGGCTCGCCTCGGCCGCTTCGCGATTCGAGGAGATGAGATAGTAAATCTCCTTTTGCTCTTCCGGCATGCGGCTCACGTAATCGGCCAGCGAGGTCGTCTTGCCCGCCGCGGTGTGCGAGGACTCGCTACGCAGCAGCTTCGCCAGGGCGTCGCGATGCTGCCAGTCGTTGGTCACGCCTTCCTTCAGGCAGTGGCCGTGCTCGTGGAAAAATTTGTCGTACTTCTCCGGGTCGGCCTTGGCTTCCTCGTCGAGCCACTTGAGCACGCGCTTGGTCAGCACGTCGTTGATCTTCCGCAGCAGCGCGGAGTCCTGCATCGTCTCGCGCGAAATGTTCAGCGGCAGGTCTTCGCTGTCCACCACGCCCTTCAGGAAACGCAGCCACTCGGGGAAGAGGTTCTTCGCCTTCGGCTGGATGAGGATCTTGCGGCAATAGAGGTTCACCTCGCTCTCGCTGCGCGTCAACGTCATCAGTTCGTAGCTCTTCTGCGGCACGAAAAGCAGCGCGCGGATGGACAACGGCGCATCCGCCGAGAAGTGCAGGCGGTACTGCGGCGGCTCGCTCTCGTGGCCGATGTATTTGTAAAAGTCGTTATACTCGTCGTCGGTGATCTCGCTCTTGTTCTTCGTCCAGAGCGCCTGCACCGTGTTCACCGCCGTGCCGTTCAGCTCGATCGGGAACTGCACGAAATTCGAGTAGT
>NZ_JBDUCX010000310.1:0-7108 GCF_040003245.1 Chthoniobacter sp. | reverse complement strand
TGACGACCGCCACCGGGCTCCAACCCGCCCAAATGACCGCCAGGCAGCCCAAGTGCAGGAAAAGAAACGGCAGACAGCGCCGGAATTCCAGTTTGTTCGGGCGTTCGCGCACCGCCGCCGCTCCTTCCGGAAAGTAGTCGGAGTCCATCCATTGGCGCATGGTCACGAGCAGCCGATGGGACGGTTTTTCGGTCGTTGCAATTGACGCGCTGGATGAATGAGCCACGTTTGCTTATTGCGCCGCTTCTGACTTTGCAGATGCCCGGCAAAGTCGCTTTCTTTTATTTACCGGTACCCAGCCGGACCAGATACGCATCCAACAAGCCCCGCCAACCGCATTAGAGTCACGATGAAGTTCTCGCATCTCATTTGTTATATGTCACTTTTTGCATTCCTAGGATTGAAAAATGCCGCCGCGATCGAAATTGGGGCCGCCGCTCCGACGGTCAATGCGATTGATGAAACCGGGCAGGCATTGCACTTTTCGGACTACTACAGCAAGGGCGTGACCCTTGTTTATTTTTACCCGAAGGCGGATACACCGGGCTGCACGACCGAGGCCTGCAGCCTCCGCGATTCCTTCGAGGGATTGAAGGCGCGCGGTGTGCAAATTCTGGGGGTGAGTGAGGACAAGCCTGAGGCGCAGAAAAAATTTCGCGAAAAATACCATCTTCCCTTCGTCCTGGTCGCCGATGCCGACGGCGCGGTCGCGAAGGCATTCGGCGTGCCGACGTTCCTCGGCTTCGCCAAGCGCCAGTCGTTCCTCATCAAAGACGGCAAGATCGTGTGGCGCGACTTGAGCGTCTCGCCCGCAACGCATGTCGCGGAGATCAACAAGGCGCTCGATACCCTGAAATAGAGCGCCAGGTAGTGCTTACGGCCTGTCCGAAAAAAAACTCGCGCCTTAAATTGGCTTAAGGGGGCTTAAGGCACCTTAAAACGCCGTTTCATTTCGTCCGAGCTTGCCGGTAATTCCAGCGGATGGACCGCAGCATGGGAAAATCTTGCATGGGGGCGCAGTGGAAAGCCTTGAGGATCATGCGGGACAGTATGCCATGAGCCCGCGCAAAATGTGCATGGCTCCATTGGTTCCATTGGCTCTGTTGCGGAAAATTCACCATTAGACGCCTTTTGCCGGGCGTTTCTCGCCCCTTCATCACCGTCCCGCTGCAGTGAACGACTCTAGTGGAGGTCGCCGATCTGGCTGGGCAACTGGGGAACCTTCCGGAAGCGGGCTGGATCGTAACCTTGGGTTTTCAGCCGCTGGAGAATGGCCTGGTAAGTCCTCGGTGGCAGTGTCTTTTCCCGGGCGAGGATCCAGCCATATTTGCGGCCCGGATAGCCGAGCACCGCCCAGCGATATTCTGGGTCGAGATCGATGACCAGGTAGTCGACGGTGATCAACCCGAAGAAGCGTACCTGCCATTCCGCGTTGGTTTTATGATTCGTAACCCATGCCAGTGCAGTCATTTGCTTCTGGGGCGCCGAGAAGCTCTTTTTCCGATAGGTGAAATGGTTGTCGATTTTTCCGTCCGCACGCAGCGCGTAGCTTTCGATGGAATCGACGCAATTCTTTTCCCCGAAGTAAGGGATGTTCGCAATGACCCGCCAGTCGCCCATGTATCGACGGAGATCGACGTGGGAGACCGTCCGCAGCGGAGCCGAGGCGGGCTCCTTGGTGACGGAGCGCGCCCGGGTGCTGGCACACCCCGACAGCAAAGCACCCACGGCGGCCGCCAGCAGGCACGGCGCGAGACGGATCAGAAAGGAACGTGAAAACGACATATGAATTGGTTCGCTACCGCACAGGAGCGCGGCTCTATCCCTTCTACGCCATCCCGGCATCGACAGATGCAGGATCTCCTTATCCTCTATCTATGTCCCCGCAACCGCAGCCGCTTCGTCCGGGAAGATGCTAAAAATCTGGTCGAGTCGCGCGATCTCGAAAATGCTGCGGACGCTGTCGCGCAAGCCGAACATGGCGAATTTACCACCGTAGCTCTGGATGCGCTGGAGGGTTTCGATCATGGTCGCGAGCCCTGAACTATCGACGTAGGTGACGGCCGAAAAATCCACGAGAATGCGCGGCAGCTTTTGGGCAATGAGAGGCTCCAGGCCTTCCTTGACCTGTGGGGAGCGGTGCAGATCGATTTCGCCCTCGAGCGCGAGGATTCCTATCTGCGATTGCGGTGCGGTGGCCATGCGTAGGCAGTGTTAACAGCAAATTCCATACGCCGCAACGCCGTTGCGCAGATGCATTCACCAGAATTCATTAAACGCGGATCCATTTCAATCCGGCCACCTCCAGCGGAAGGCCGGCCGCCACCCAGGCGCCGCGACGGCCACCCCACGGCTATTTCTTGGGCATTCCGCCTGAACGTCGAGTCGTGCGCACATGACCATCGGCGTACAAAGCGTAAATCATCATACCGGCACCGGTCTTTCCGTCGGAGATAAAATGGACCGCGCTCCAGTCGGTGCACAACTGCAGCCGGGCAAGGGGAATCGTGATCATGGTGCCACGCCGACGGGAAACGATGGAGGGCACATTGGCGCTGTTTTCCTCGGAATAGGGCGACCACATGTAGCTGGAGTGCGGATTCTGCGAGGCGAAGTAGTTCGGCCCACGGATATCGGCAGGACACTGGAGAATCTCCGGGGTGATGCCGTACGGCTTCAATGCCTCGTCCAGCGGCTTGGCCGGGACGTTCAAGGTATCGGCGACGGTATTGCCGTTCGCGTCGATCTCGACGATGGGATAGGTGTTGTCGTTGTCGTTCGCCGCAGAATTGGCCGCCACACCGATCTGCCGCAGATTATTCATGCACTTCGTGTCGTAGGCCCTGAGGGTGACGTTTTGAACCACCGGCATGATGATGCCCGCGAGGATGGCGATAATGGTAATCACGCACAACAACTCGATGAGTGTGAAGCCATGCAAGCGGGATTTCCCCACGACAATCGGCTTCATCACTTGCCGGTGGCTGCCGCCATGCGCTGGAGATAACTCTGCGCTCGTGCGATCCGCTGGGCGGGAGTGCGACGGCTATCGCGGTTGTTGCTGGCGTCCTCCATTTTGGCCTGCATGGCCGGATCGCTCGCCATCTGCTGGAAGGCCGCCGCCTTCTGCTCGGGGGTCATATCCTTGAGCGAATCGAAAAACTGCTTGCGCGCATCGTGCTCCTGCTGGGCGGCGGTGCGCTCGGAGGCCGGCAACTTATTGATTTCGTTCTGGATACGCTCCTCCATGGCCGACCGGTCGAAACCGCCCTTGGGCCGGTCTCCCCCGCCGAAATTTCCGGCAAAACGCGGCTCACCGTCGTCGCCACCGCGATCCCGTCGATCTCCCTCCCCACGCTCGCCGCGATCCGCATTGCGATTCGAGCCCTGCAGGAGGAAGACCTCTTCATATTTTCCCTTGGCGGCGCTCACCAGCTTGGGCAGCGCGGAACTGATCTCCCCCGACTTGGGCGGCGCCTTCACGGGCGGATTGAAGCCTTCCGGCACGTAGAATGTCGCGGAAACATTCTTGGCCGCTTCCTTGAGGTAGGCCTGGAGGGTTGCTTCGGCCGGCGTTTTCACCACCCATGTATCCTTGCGCGGATCAGGCAGAACAGCCGGTTCGTCACCGATCGGAGGAAGGGGCACGACCATCATATGCCAGCCTTCTTTCTTCTGGCCGGAGGCAAAGGACGCCTTGGCAGTGGCGATCGCCCCCTTGTCGGGAGCCACATAGTAAGCCAGCCGCCAGCGCGATTCCGTGACCACCGAAAGCGTCTCCATGGCCTCGGCGAGCGAGACCTTGGTGACCCACATATCCACCGGCTTGGTCGCGTCCAGGTTCGACTGGATGGTCACATGCCCCTGCTTCTCGATGGAACGGATGACCTGGCTCAGCGATTGCCCCTTGGCGTGAATGGTCACGAGTCCCCAATTTGACCAGATGTAATTGACGACCTCCCCAGTGAGGACGAGCACCAAGACGAGCAGAACCCATTGGTTTCGGGAGAGTTTTGGCAATTTCATAGGAAATGATGAGGGATTAAGATTTTTTAACCCCAAGACAACCCGCAAGTTGCAAGTTTCTTCGCCCTAACCCGCCACCACGATATTCACGAGTTTGCCCGGCACAACGACGACCTTCGTGATCTCTTTGTCGGTGGTCCACTCGGCGATCTTGCTGGAGGCGCGGGCGGCGGACTCGATTTCCTCCTTGGTCGCCTCCTTTTTGACCACGATCTTGTCGCGGACCTTGCCATTCACCTGGACGACGATTTCGATCTCGTCCTCGATCAGCAGGGCCTCCTCGTAGACCGGCCATGGCTCGGTGGGCAGTGCGCGGGAGCCATTTTCACTGAAGCCGAGGCGTTCCCACAGCTCCTCGGTGAGGTGCGGGGCAAAGGGGTTGAGGACCTGCAACAGAGTGCGCAGGGCGCTGCGCGGACGCGGGTTGGCATTCGTGAAGGTGTTCACGAAGATCATCATCTGGGAGATGGCGGTATTGAGACCGAGGGTCTCGATGTCCTCGCCCACCTTCTTGATGGTGGCGTGGATGACCTTGAGCTGCGCCTTGTCGGGTTCCATGTCCTGCAGGGCGGAAGAGACCATCCACTCCCCGGCCTGGTTTTCCTCCATGGCCAGGCGCCAGACGCGCGCCAGGAAGCGCGACACGCCCTCGACCCCGGCCATGCTCCAGGGCTTGGTCTGCTCCAGCGGGCCCATGAACATCTCGTAGCAGCGCAGGGCATCGGCGCCGTACTCGGCGATGACGTCATCGGGGTTGACCACGTTGCCGCGGCTCTTGGACATCTTTTGGCCGTCTTCACCGAGGATGAGGCCTTGGTTGACCAGGCGCTGGAAAGGCTCGGGCGTGCTGACGTAGCCCAGATCGAAGAGCACCTTGTGCCAGAAGCGGGCGTAGAGCAGATGCAGCACGGCGTGCTCCGTGCCGCCGACGTAGAGATCCACGCCACCGGGGCGCGCCGGGGCGCCGGCGTCCGCTGGCGCGGCCTGGTTCACTTGCCCGGTCATCCAGTAACGCTCGGCATCCACGCCGACGAAGCGGTTGTGGTTCAAGGGATCGCAATAGCGCAGGTAGTACCAGCAGGAGCCCGCCCACTGGGGCATGGTGTTGGTTTCCCGGGTGGCCTTGTCGGAATAACGCACCCACTGCGTGGCCTTGGCCAGCGGCGGCTCCCCGGTGCCGGTGGGCTTGAAGTCGTCGAGCGGCGGCGGGTTCAGCGGGAGATGGGTATCGGGCAGGGCGCGGTGCTTGCCATTTTCCCAGACGATCGGAAAAGGCTCGCCCCAGTAACGCTGCCGGGAAAAGAGCCAGTCGCGCAGCTTGAAGTTGATGGTCTTGCGCGCCAGGCCACGGCCGGTGAGCTGGCGGACGATCTCCGCCTTGGCGTCCGCCGAGGGCAGGCCATCGAGCGGGCCGGAATGGATGGCGTAGCCTTCCCCGACGAAAACCTCGAGCGGTTCCGCCTCGCAAGGGCTCGATCCCCCACCCAGTCCGAGCGTGGGAGTGGTGGAAACGACTTCGCGAATCGGCAAAGCGTATTTCCGGGCAAATTCCCAGTCGCGCTCATCGTGCGCCGGCACGGCCATGATCGCGCCCGTGCCGTAGCCGACCAGCACGTAATCGGCGATCCAGATGGGGATGCGCTCGTCGTTCACCGGGTTGATGGCAAAGGCGCCGGTCCAGACGCCGGTCTTTTCTTTCGACAGCTCGGTGCGCTCGAGGTCGCTCTTGTGCGCGGTCCTCTCGCGATACTCCTCCACCGTGCGGAGCTGCTCTTCGGTGACGAGCCGATCGACCAGCGGGTGCTCCGGCGCGAGCACCATGTAGGTGGCGCCGTAGAGCGTGTCGGGCCGCGTGGTGAAGACGGTGATTTTCTCGTCCGTGCCGGCGACGGAAAACTGCACTTCCGCGCCTTCGCTGCGCCCGATCCAATTGCGCTGCAGGAGCTTGATCGACTCGGGCCAATCGAGGCCGTCGAGCTCGTCGATGAGGCGTTGCGCGTAGGTGGTGATGCGGAGCATCCACTGGCGCATGAGACGGCGCTCGACCGGGTGGCCGCCCACCTCGCTCTTGCCGTCGATGACTTCTTCGTTGGCCAGCACCGTGCCCAAGCCGGGGCACCAATTCACCGGCGCATCGCTCACATAGGCGAGGCGATGATGATCGATGATGGCTTCGCGCACGGCCGTGCGGCGTTCCGGCGGCAGATCGCCGCTGTGCGCGCGGAGACCGGCGAGATAGTCGTCGTCCTTCCATTCGTCGGTGCGCTTCGGCTCATCCGCGAGCGCATCCTCAAGCAGCGAAATGGGCCGGGCCTTGAGCAGGAACGGATCGAAATAGCTGTGGTAGAGCCGCAGGAAAATCCACTGCGTCCAGCGATAGTAACTGGGGTCCGTGGTGTTGACTTCCCGCTGCCAGTCGTAAGCGAAACCGATGCGCTTAAGCTGCGCACGGAAGCCGTTGATGTTCGCTGCGGTGGTGATCGACGGGTGCTGGCCGGTCTTGATGGCATACTGCTCCGCCGGCAGACCGAACGCATCCCAACCCATCGGGTGCAGCACATTGCAGCCGCGCATCTTCTTGTAACGCGCGATGATGTCCGTGGCCGTGTAGCCTTCCGGATGCCCCACGTGCAGCCCCGCGCCGCTGGGATACGGGAACATATCGAGCACAAAGTACTTGGGCTTGGTGGGATCAAAGCCGTCTTCGCCGGGATTCGGCGCGTGGAAGGTCCGCGCGGATTCCCAGCGCTCCTGCCACTTGGGCTCGATCTGGTCGTAAGGATAGGAACGGCGTCGCTCGGTGCTCATGTCAAAAAGGGGGCAAACTGTGGCGGCGGTCCCGACAAGATGCAAGTCGCAGCATCGCCGGGCGGCGGGGCGCGGCGAAAGGCGGGTCCACGAAATACACGAAAAAGCACGAAAATATGGGGGTAATAGGGGAAATTCGACAATGGAGCCAATGGAGCCAATCAGTTCTCAGTTCTCAGTGCTTAGTTCTCAGTAAGCGCTCCGAGCCAGAATCTCAGACTGAGGCGCAACCGATTTTTGGACCGGTTGTTTGTTTAGTTTGCTGAGTGGATCT
>NZ_JBDUCX010000095.1:0-23670 GCF_040003245.1 Chthoniobacter sp. | reverse complement strand
GACGGCGGCTTGCGTGGCCACGGGATCGCCGCCGGGGATATTCATCGCGAGATAAACGCCCGGGTCGAGGGTGCACGCGGCGATCAGGGCCATGATGGCGACGAGTGATTCGAGACACATCGCACCATAGCCGACGGGGCGCGCGTGGCTCTCGCGGGTGATGATCTTCGGCGTGATGCCGCTGGAGATGAGCGTGTGAAAACCGCTGATCGCGCCGCAGGCGATGGTGATGAAACAAAAGGGAAACAGCTTGCCCGGCACGACGGGGCCGGAGCCGTCGACGAATTTGCTGATCGCGGGCATATGCAGCATGGGCAGCACGAGCAGCGTGCCGAGAGCGAGGGCGCTGATGGTGCCGAGTTTCATGAACGTGCTGAGGTAATCGCGCGGCGCGAGGAGCAGCCACACCGGCAGGACACTGGCGAAGAACCCGTAGATGATGATGGTCCAGGCGAGCGGCTCGGCCTTGACCAGGAAGGCGGCGTGGAGTGACGGGTTGGTATGGACGAGCTGGCCGCCCCAGACGGCGAGCAGCAGCAGCACGACGCCGATGGCGGAAACTTCCATCACTTTCCCCACCCGCCAGCTCCGCAGATACACGCCCATGAGCATAGCGATGGGAATGGTGGCGCCGACGGTGAAAACGCCCCAAGGCGAATCGGCGAGCGCCTTGACGACGACGAGCGCGAGCACCGCGAGGAGGATGATCATGATCGCGAGGATCGCGATGACGCCGATGAAGCCCGCCACGGAGTTGAGCTCTTCCTTCACCATCTGCCCGAGCGAACGCCCGTCGCGGCGGATGGAGGCGAAGAGAATGATGAAATCCTGGACCGCGCCGCCGAGAACGACGCCGATGATGATCCACAACGTGCCCGGCAGGTAGCCGAATTGCGCTGCGAGCACCGGCCCGACGAGCGGTCCCGGCCCGCTGATGGCCGCGAAATGATGGCCGAAGACGATCCATTTGTTCGTCTTCACGAAATCCTTGCCGTCCTCATGCACCTCGCACGGCGTGGCGCGGCGGTCATCCAGCGCGAGGATCTTCGCGGCGATCCACTTGGAGTAGAAGCGGTAGCCGATGGCGTAGGTGCAAAGCGCCGCGATGAGGACGAAGCCGGAGTTCACCGGTTCGTGGCGTTGCGTGGCGATGGTCCAGTAGCCAAAGGCACCGAGGAGGGCGATACCAAGCCAGACGAGGAGGGAGACGATTTTTTTCACGGGGAGCGAAACCTCTAGCTGACTTCGCCGCGGGATGAAAGAGCCTGCTTGAAAAAAGGCATGGAACCGCTCCTCTTAGGCGAATCCAGCTTGCCCGCGATGCGCGATCATGCTGCATAGTCATGTATACGCATATGAAATCCTCGCTTCTCCCCCTCCTCTCACGCTCTGTTTCCGCACTGGCCGTTTGTGCGGTGCTCGGCGGTAACGCCTTTGCCCAAGCACCCGCCACGCCCGCGCCGGCTGCACCGCCCGCTGCGCCGGCGGCCCCGGCGGAGAAGCCGAAGCCGCTCGCGGCCGGTGATGAAGCTTACGTGAAAAACGCCGTCAAGAGTCTCAGCTTCCTGATCCAGGTGGGGAAGCTTCTCCCGGCGTCCACCGCCGTGCCGCCGCCGCCCGAGATGCGCCTGAAGGATGCGACGGTCAAGGATATGACCCTGGCCCAGACGGCCCTCAACAAGATCGTGGAGGCGCACGGCCTGAAGATTCCCACGGAACTCGTGGGTGCGGATAAGTCCGATCTCGATCGCGTGACCAAGGCCTTTTCGAAACCGCCGATTAAGGGCTTTGAAACCAAGCCGCTACAGGAATGGGTTGGGGAAATCGTGAAGGAGTCCAAGCGTCTCGATCGGGAGTCGGAAACGATTGGCAAGACGGGGGTGGACGCGGATCTCAAGACGTTCGCTACCAATTACGGTCCGAGTGTCCGCAACGTCTTCACGACGGCGGACAAGCTGGAAAAAGCCCTGAAGGCTCCTAAAAAGAAGTAGTCCTTCTTCCCCAGCGTTTACCTCTATTTTTAGGGCGCGGCTTCGGCCGCGCCCTTTTCTTTTCCCGGGATTCGTGGGGAAGATTTTGAGGAATCTGCGCGGCGGATTTGCGGTTGGTCGCGTGGGGCAGTATAATGGATAAACTCAAAAGATGGACGAAGACTCATTCGACTTCAGCCAGCACGGAGAAGCGCTTTCTCCGCTGGAACGTCTCGACCGCATCATCGCTTCTATTCCGCCCGGGGACGTCGTGCGGGGCGAACTCATCGACCTCCGGGTCGAGATCGGGGATCTGCAGGACACGATGGGAGAAGCGCGGCAGGCCATCGAGAAGATGGACGCGATCATCAAGAAGGTCACGTCGCCGGCCAATCGCATCGGCACTTTCCTCGGCACGCCGAACCGGGAGACCGCGCAGATCGTGGTGGGAGGCAGCGATTACTACTGCAACGTCGACCCGCGCGTGCCGATTGAATCGTTGCGCCGCGGCACGCGGGTGCTGGTGAACGAAGCTTACGTCATTGTCGGCGATCTCGGTTTCGACCGCAGTGGGCCGGTGGTGAAGGTCGCCGAAGTCCTGGGCCCGGATCGCCTGCGCGTGGGCAGCGAGCACGGCGTGCAATCGATGGTCCTCCAGCGCGGCGACTTGCTGATGAAGGAAAAGCTCAAGTCAGGCGACGAGGTACGGACCGATCCGAATTACAAGATCGCCATCGAGGTGCTGGCCCGGCCGCACAGCGACGAATATTACCTCGATACCGTGCCCGAGCTGCCGTGGGAAAAAGTGGGCGGCCAGCAGGAGGCGCTGCGCGCCATCCGCGATGCCATCGAACTTCCGCTGCTGCACCCCGATCTCTTCAAGCGCTTCCAGCACTCGACGCCGAAAGGCTTCCTGCTCCACGGCCCGCCCGGCTGCGGCAAGACGCTGATCGGCAAGGCCACCGCCTACAATCTCACCCAGCAGCTCAAGCAGCAGACGGGCGAAGAGATGCGCGAGTACTTCATGCACATCAAGGGGCCGGAAATCCTCAACATGTGGGTCGGCGAGAGCGAACGCATGGTGCGCGAGATCTTCGCCACCGCGCGTGAAAAGCGGCGCGAGGGTTACCTGCCGTTCCTCTTCATCGACGAAGCGGAGAGTATTCTCGGCACCCGCCGCGCCTCGCGCTACTCGAGCATTCTCTCCACGCTCGTGCCGATGTTTTGCACGGAGATGGATGGCATCGAATCGCTGGCCGAAGTCGTCATCATCCTGGCCAGTAATCGCGCCGATCTCATCGACCCGGCGATCCTGCGGCCCGGGCGTATCGACCGGAAGATCAAGGTCGCGCGGCCCACCAAGGAGGGCGCCCGCGAGATTTATCACATCTATCTCGGGCCGAATCTGCCCTACGATCCGGCGCTCGTGCAGGAGGCCGGCGGCGTCCCCGCGGCCATCGACTCGCTGATCGAAAAGATCATCGACCTGCAATTCGGGCATCGCGACGAGAACCGTTTCCTCAGCATCACGCTACGCTCCGGCAAAAAGGAGACGCTCTACCGCGGCGATCTCGTCAGCGGGGCGATCATCTCGAGCATTGTGGAGCGCGCCAAGAGCCTGGCCATCAAGCGCGCCATCGCCAGCGGGCTGGAGGAAGGGATCAGCATGGACGACCTCCGCGCCTCCCTCGATGCGGAGTATCTCGAGAACGACATCTTTCCGCCGGGCGATCTCACGGAAGACTGGCTGCAACTCATCGACCACGACCCGGAAAATGTGGTCAAGGTCGCGCCCTACCGCCCGAGTGAAAAGTCGGCACCGAAGCATAGCTCGATCGTTTAGGCTTTGCTAAGAACGACGAGTGCGAGCTTGCGGGTGTTGCTCAAGGCTTCGCCCAAAAAATCTCGCACCTTAAATCGGCTTAAGAGGGCTTAAGGCACCTTAAATCGGGCTCTTTTTCTCCGCCCGATTCCTTGGTATTCATCGGCCTCAGGGTGTGGGTCTCCCGGTAGTAGCGCCAAAGTTCTCGCACCTTGATCACCTTGATTTACCTTGATTTACCTTGATTTACCTTGATTTACCTTGATTTACCTTGATTCGGCTTGATTCGAGCAAAGGCTGCCACCCCTCTGGGGTAAGCCGTTTGCCGCAGCAATCCCGGTGGTGTCGCTGCGCTCAACCACCGGCTATGGGCGCTGGGATGCCTCCGGCATCGGGTAGGGAATTAGGCCATTCACCGGTGTTGGCTGCGTTTGCCTGCAGCGAAGGGCTCATTGAGTTCCTGGCGGGTTGATGGCCGGGGGGAGGTGGGCGATATGGCTGTGGCGAGGGTAGCGGGGTCATGGGAGTTCATGTTGGCGAGTATGCCATGACACGGGGAAAAAAGTGCATTGCTCCATTGGTTCCATTGGCTCCATTGCGGAAAATTTACGGTGCGCGCTTCAACACAGGGGCTGCGGGAGCAAGGTTCTCTCCCGGCGCATGAGGACACGCGCCCTACACCTTTCGTCGTGCGCAATTTGTGAGAACTGCCTAAGCGGGGGAGGCGGACAGGCGTTGAATGAACCACTCCACGGTGGCGCTGAGGGCGTGAGCGCCGGAGGCGTCGTGCAGCTCGACGGAAATCGTGATCAGGGCGCGGCCCCTGGCGGCAAGGTCGGTGTTGAGCTGGGTGAGAGCTTCGGGCGCGGCACTCGCGACCGAAGTTACCGATCCGTTGGCGGGCTTGCGGAATTTTGCCTCGAGACGGCGGACAACCGGCACTACGCCCTCGCTGCTGCCGAAATGGCGGAGCAGGAATTCACCGCTTGAAGCTTCGGCGAGAGCGAGCAGGGCACTGGCGTGGACGGTGCCGAGGTGGTTGCCATACTGCTCACCGGCGGGAAGCTGGAGAAGTTTCTCGGGCGAATCCGCCGGCTGAAGTCCGATGAACTGGTTGAATGGAAGTTCGGTGACGCTGCTTTTCATGGAAGTGGTGCCAGCAACGCTGGTGACTAGGAGTTGCTCTCCGGCTTACGGAATTTGCTGGGGTCGTAGGCCATCATGGGAATGGCGGGTTGCGCTGCGGGCTGCAGCGGTGGTTTCGGCTGGGTGCCGCCTTCCTTGATGAGTGCTTCGAGCGGGATGAGGAAGTCGGCGGTGGTGGGGACGTTGAGGTCGTCCTCGTAGTGAGCGAGGGTGACGAGGCGGCTGATGGTGTCGAAGTTTTCGAAGAGCTGGCGTGCCGGGGCATCGCTGGTGAAGACACCGGGTTCGGCGCCACGGCGCGCCTGGCGGATGCGATCGGCGGCGCTGGGATGAGTGTCGAGCCAGCCGGTGTGGGCGAGGCCAAGTTCGTATTCGACCTTCGTGCGGCGCTCGGCGGGGAGGTGATTGGTGCGATACTCGACGAGCACGGGAAGGTTGTCAGGCAACTGCATCTGGCGGCGCCAGGTGCGCCGCATTTCGTTGCGGATGTCAGTGAGCACGTAGTCGAGCGTGGCGAGGCGGAACATGGTGGATTCGAAGCCCGCGCTGCCGGCGATGCGCATTTCCCAGCGATCGGCGTCGAACTCCATCTGGCGCAGGAGCAGGCCGCTCAGGGCATGGCCGGTCATCATGAGCAGCCAGAGAATGCCGCGGGAGAGGCCGACGCCGGCACGGACGCACCCACCCATGAGGCCGATCCAGAAACTATCGCCCGAGCCGAAGGACGCGATCTCGGCGTCCCATGCGTCCCGTTCATAGACGACGCGGGCGAACCAATGATTAATACAACGGATGAGGTAGCTGAAGCGCATGCCCGCGCCCTGCCGGAAATGACCGAACTCGTGGGCAATGACGCCGGCCAGTTCGCGCTCGCTGAGGCCGGCGATGAGCGGGAGGCCGAGGGTGAGGATAAGGTCGTGGCCGAGAAAGCTGAGCAAGCCGCGACGAAAGCTGGCGGAGGCGTTCAGGTTGCAATCGAGTTCGATGCGCCGCGGAGCGGGAGCACCGACGAGGCGGCAGATTTCCTGCACGAGAGCATAGACGCGCGGCTCGACTTCGGGCTGGAGGGCGAGCGGTTGCATGCGCGGGGCGCGCCGGGCGAAGAGCGGCTTGACCATGGCGAGCGCGATGGCGGCGCCGACGAGCAAAGGAGTGAACGAGCAGACGAACTTGAAGAGCAGGACGTAATGAGAGTGACCGATGGGCCATTGCCAGACTTCCAGGAAATAGTGCGTGGCGAAGAACCAGACCCACCAGCAGGCCAGCGCGGTGAGCGCGAGATAGATGACCGGCAGGATGAACATCCCGAGCACGACGAAGAACAACCCCGCGCGATAGGCCAGCGACGGGGTGCTCGCGGCGAAGGGCTTCGCGTCCGGCGAATTCACGCGGAGGAGAGGAGCAAACGGGGAGAATGAAGTCAAAGGTGGAATGGGCGGAGAGGATGGGCGTGGGAGGATGCGAAGTTCGACGTTGAGCGGGAGTGGGGATTCGCGGACAAACGAGGGTTCTCCATGGCCACGATCACGATTTCCCAGGCGCTCGAACTCGCCGTCCAGCATCATGAGGCGGGGCGGCTGGCGGAAGCGGGGACGATCTACCGGCAGATTCTCGCCGTGCAGCCGGATCACGCGGAAGCGCACCATTTGCTGGGCGTAATTGCTCATCACGAAGGGCGTGAAGAAGCGGCGGTGGAGTTAATCGGACGGTCGATCCGGCTGGGATGGAAGACGGGTGCGGCGTTTTCGAACCTGGGTGAAGCGTATCGTGGGATGGGCCGGCTGGAGGAGGCGATCACGGCGTATCGCGATGCCTTGCAACTCCACCCGGATCACGCGGCAGCGCACTATAATTTGGGATTGGCGCTCCATTCACAGGGGCAATGGGGGGACGCGATCACGGCGTTTCGGCGCGCGATCGAGCTGGGAGCTGTTCATGCGGACGCGCAGAGCAACCTGGGTGCGAGCCTCGCGAAGCAGGGGCAGCTCGCTGAAGCGGTCGCGGCATATCGCGGCGCGTTAAGACTCCGGCCCGATGCGGCGGAGTCGTATTTTAATCTGGGCGTGGTTTTGACCCAGCGAGGCGAGATTGAGGACGCCATCGCAGCATATCGGAGCGCGATCCGTTTGGGGCCTGAGTTTGCGGAAGCGCAGCAGAATCTCGGGGCGGCCTTGATCGATCAGGGGCAATCGGAAGCAGCAATCGTCGCACTGCACCGCGCGCTTGAACTCAAGCCGGAGTATGTGGAAGCGCAGTACAATCTCGGAAATGCGCTGCGGGACCAAGAGCGACTCGACGATGCGGTGGAGGCGTTTCGGCGCGCTATCGAACTCCAGCCCGACTATCTGGGAGCGCAGAACAATCTCGGGAACATCTACAAGGAACTGGGTCGGTTGGAGGAGGCGGTCGCGGCTTTTCGGCGGGCCTCGGAATGCCCCGGAGCGGATGCCGCGGTGCAGAGTAATCTGATCATGGCGCTGAATTACCTCCCGGGAATCGATGCACAGGTGATCGCGGAAGAGCAGGCGCGCTGGAACCGGCGTTTTGGCGATACGGTTGGGGGTTTCATTCTGCCTCACGCCAATGATCGTGATCTGAAGCGACGGTTGCGCGTCGGCTACGTCTCGCCGGACCTGCGTGACCATACGCTGGGCAGGAATCTGAGGCCTTTGTTTCGAGCTCATGACCGCGAGAACTTTGCGATCTTCTGCTACGCGAACGTCGCGCATCCCGACAATATAACCGCGGAATTTCGCGGGCTGGTCGACCAATGGCGGGACACGGTCGGCATGTCGGATGAAGCGCTGGTGGAGATGATTCGGCGGGACGGGATCGATGTCCTCGTGGACCTGGCGTTGCACACGGCGGGGAATCGGCTGCCGGTCTTCGCGCGCGAGCCGGCGCCGGTGCAGGTGAGTTTTGCGGGTTACCCGGGGAGCACGGGTCTGGAGAAGATCCGGTGCCGGATTAGCGATTTCAATCTCGAGGAAGGCTCCATGGCCGACGAGGACGAGCGAAGGAAAGGCGTGTTTTTGATCAGGACATTTTGGTGTTACGATCCGTGCGGGCTGGATTTGGCGACGAACGATTTACCGGCAGGCGAAAGGGGATTCGTGACTTTTGGGAGTCTCAATCATTTCGCCAAGGTTAACGATGCGGTGCTCCGGGTTTGGGGGCGTGTTCTGAGGGCAGTAGCCGGCTCCAAGTTGATCCTGCTTTGCCCGGAAGGGAGTTCGCGTCGTGGGGTCGTGGAGAGGCTGGGCACGGAAGGGGTCGCGGTGGAACGAGTGGAGTTTATCGAGCGGCGCTCGCGAAAAGAGTACCTGGAGATGTATCAGCGCATGGATGTGATGCTGGATTCGTTTCCCTACGGCGGCCACACGACGAGTCTGGATGCGCTGTGGATGGGTGTGCCGGTCGTGACCTTGGCGGGCCGGCAGATCGTTTCGCGTGCCGGCTTGAGCCAGCTATCGAACCTGGAGCTGCGAGAACTGGTCGCGTTTTCCGAAGATGAGTATGTGCGCATCGCCACGGAACTGGCGGGCGACTTACCGCGGCTCGGCCGGTTGCGCGCGACGCTGCGGACGCGGATGGAGAAATCGTTGTTGATGGATGGGAAGCTTTTCGCCCGGGGCATCGAACTCTCCTTTCGCGCGATGTGGCGTGAGTGGTGTCGTCAGGCCAGTGACGCTGGATGAACCGGAAACTTCGGCGTTGAGGATGGGTTGGGATTCGCCGAGAAAGAGGGCCAGCCATGTTCACTGAACCCCTGCTTCCCACGAAATCAATCGATCCGCGCGACCGCCTGATTTTTGCCCTCGACGTGCCGACGCTGTCCGACGCGCGCGCCTGGGTGGAACGACTCGGGGATGCGGTGACGTTTTACAAGGTCGGCCTGGAGTTTTGCATGAGCGGCGATTACTTCACGCTGCTGGCGGAATTGAAGGCGCAGGGGAAGAAAGTCTTCGCCGACCTGAAGTTTTCCGACGTGCCGGCGACGGTCCGTGGAGCGGTGGCGAATCTGGCGCGACATGGGGCGGATTTTTGCACGCTGCACGGGACGAGCGGAGTGTATCGCGCGGTGGTGCCGGTGAAGGGAGCGTTGCGCCTGCTGGCCGTGACGGTGTTGACGAGCGTGGATGCGGCAGAGGTGCGAGAGATGGGATGGGGTGGAGCGGTGGAGGATCTGGTGTTGCAGCGGGCACGGGTGGCGATCGAGTCGGGGATCGATGGGCTGATCGCCTCGGGACAAGAGGCGGCGCGGTTGCGCCGTGAACTGGGTGACCAGCCGATCCTGATTACGCCGGGAATTCGCGCGGAATCGGAGAAAGGCAGCGACGACCAAAAGCGAACGATGACCCTGGAACAGGCCTTCCGCGCCGGTGCGGACTACATCGTCGTGGGGCGCCCGATCCGTAATGCACCCGATCCGAAAGCGGCGGCGGAGGCGATGCAGCGGGAGATTGCCAGGCTGTTCGGGGCTTGAGGCTGGGCAGTTTTAAAGTTAATGTCACCGCAATGAGCCTTGCTGAAATCAAGCACGAAATCGCGGCGTTGTCTCCCGAGGAACAGGAGGAGTTGCGGCGGTTTATGATCATTGAGCGTTTGCGAAACGACTCCGCGTGGAAGGCGGAGTTGGATCGCCGCATCGACGACGTGCGTGCGGGCAACTATTATACAAAAGAAGATCTCGAGCGGATTCATGCTGCTCGACTGGCCAGCGACAGTTAGGTGCCTGCGTATCGATATTTCATTGCGCAGCAGGCCTTGGAGGTTTACGCGGCGGCGGAACCAGCGGAGCAATCGCGATTGCTGCGAGCGTTTGAGTTGGTCTGTGAAAATCCGGAGGGCAACACCGAGATCGTCGGCACAGCGCAGAATCGTGAGATTTGCGGGCGATGGTTTGGGAATTGGCTCGTACTCTATTACCTCGATCATCCGATTCGGACGGTTGTAATCACGGATTGCCAGTGGACTTGATGGCTGTCGCGTATGACAGCAATGCCGCTTGAGGGAGATGCGGGGTTCCCTTTACCGTTGGCAGACCTATGAGCGATACCACTTCCCAATACGCGCACCCCGAGGTGCTGGTGAGCACCGACTGGCTCGCCGCGCACTTGAATGAGCCGAATACGCGTATCGTCGAGAGCAACGAAGATGTGTTGCTTTACGATACGGGGCACGTGCCCGGCGCGGTGCACATTGACTGGCGTCAGGATCTGCAGGATTCGCTGGTGCGCGATTACATTTCGCCGGATGCGTTTGCGGCGCTGTGCGCGACGAATGGCATCGGCCCTGATACGACGGTCGTTTTCTATGGCGACAAGTCGAACTGGTGGTCGTGCTACGCGCTGTGGGCGTTCCGTCTTTTCGGTCATACGAAAGTGAAAATTGTGGACGGCGGGCGCGACAAATGGGTGAAGGAAGGCAAGCCATTGACGAAGGAGAAGGCGAAGTTTCCGGCGGCGAACTATCCGGTGCCGCCGAAGCGTTTCGACAAGGAGATCCGCGCCTTTTACGAGGAAGCGCTGGCGCAGAGCCAAGCGAAGCGGCCGCTGATCGATGTGCGTTCGCCGGGGGAATTCAAGGGCGACGTGACGCATATGCCGGAGTATCCACAGGAAGGTGTTTTGCGCGGCGGTCACATTCCCGGGGCGAAGAGCGTGCCGTGGAAGATGGCGGTGAAGGAGGACGCGACCTTCAAGAGCGCCGACGAGTTGCGCAAGATCTACACGGAAGGCTGTGGCCTGCAGCGCGGGGATGACATCGTGGCGTATTGCCGTATCGGGGAGCGCAGCAGCCACACGTGGTTCGTGCTGGTGTATCTGCTCGGCTACGAGAAGGTGCGAAATTACGATGGTTCGTGGACGGAGTGGGGGAACAAAGTGCGGGCGCCGATTGAGCGCGGGAACTGAGAAGGATGGACGATGAAAATGAAAAATGGAAAATGGAAAATGAGCGGTGACCGATGAGCAAGGGCTGCCACGAACCGCCTGACGCGGCGCCGGAGTCGCATTATCCGCCGAAGCTGCAGGCGATCATTCACCTCTTCGAGACGCTGCCCGAGGAGGAGAAGCGCGAGAACCTCATCGCCTACTCGGAGCAGGCGAAAAAGCATGAGCCGACGGCCGGCGAGACTTTCGATCTCGAGGACGTGCGCAAGGATGAGGAGTGCACCGACACGGTCGGCGTGTACCTGCGTCTGGATGAGCAGAAGCATGCGCATTTCCGCATCACGCTCGGGCCGCAGGTGCAGACGCTGACCAAGGCGATGACCTCGATCCTGTGCAAGGGGCTCGACGGATTGCCGCTCGCGGAGATTCTCGAACTGCCGGCGGACTTCGTGCCGAAGATCGTGGGCGGACAGCTCGTCCGTATCCGGTCGCAGACGGTGTACTACATCCTGACGCGCATCAAGAGCGCGTGCAAAGTGCTGCTCAATCGGCAGCGGGCCGCGGAGGCCTGAGAGGCGTTAGTTGCGGTAGTAGCCGCCTTTGCGCTTGCTGTTGTATTCGAGCTGAGCTTGAAGACGGTTGAGGTCGTCGTCCGCCCGGCGGATCTGATTACGCACGTCGCGGCCATCGTACCGACCGTTGCTTACCTGATCGTTGAGGCTGTCGATGTTGCGGCGGATATCCTGGAGGTTGCCCCAGATACGGCGGTCGGTCCCACCGGAATTCTTCACGCGATCTTTCACCATGTCGTAGTGCTTTTGCAGGCTCTTCAGATCGTTGCGCAGATCCTTGGACGAATCCTTCCAGTCATCATCCCGGCGCTTGTCCTTGGCAAAAGTGGTGGTGGGGAGGCTGGTCAGGCCGACGATGATGGCGAGGCAGAGGAGTAGATGTTTCATAGGGGTAGGGTAGTCGTGGCGCCGGATGACGCTCCGTAGGCAAACCCATTGCCCGAAGATTGCCGCCTTTGAAAGCGCAAAGAAACTGGAAAGCCGAAAATGTCGGCTAGGCGCTGCGCTGGTGGCCGACTTCCTCGTGCAGCACGGCAACCGGTCGCTCGGCGGCGTCCTTCCAGACGCAGGCGATATTTTCCTGCTTTTCGTCGTTGTTGCACCAGAGAACTGGGAAGCCGTTGGCATCCAGCCGCTCCTTGAGGGGCTTGCGGGGCCAGAAAATGGCGAGGCAATGGCCGATGACGGACATCACGGCGAGGATTACAGTCGGCTCAGTCATTCTCAAAATTATAGCACGTATTATGCCTACGTAATCACTTCGTGCAAGTGCGGAGTTCGGCTGGACCTAAGCGATTGCTGACCAGCGGGTTTTGTCAGGCGTGAACTCCCCCATTTTTCTCCGCGTCGCCCTCGTGTCTCTCTGTGCTGCTTTGGTCAAGGATGCCGTGCAGGCGGCCGAATTGCCAGAGACGCCGCCCGATTATGTCTGGGCTCAGCAGGCGGGCAGCGCCGGGGCGGACAAGACGCGTGGATTGGCGACGGATGCGGCGGGGAATCTCTATATGACGGGTGAGTTTTCAAAAACGGGAACCTTCGGGGAATTCACGGTGGAGAGCAAAGGAGAACTGGATTTCTTTGTCGCGAAGTACTCCCCGGCGGGAAAATGCCTGTGGGTGCGCACTGGTGGAGGGAGCAAGATCGATCGCGGGTATGGCGTGGCGGTCGACTTGCAGGGGAATGTTTTCGTGACCGGGCATTGCCAGAGCACAGACGCGATGTTCGATGGCATCGCGTTTGAGAACCGCGGTGGGGATTACGATCTCTTCGTGGCGAAGTACGATGCGACCGGGAAAATCCAGTGGCTCAAATCCGGCGGCGGAGCGGGCTACGATTATGGGCACAGCATCGGCGTGGACCAGGCGGGGAACTGCTACGTCACGGGCTCGATGGTCGGCGATTGCGAGTTCCTGGGCGTCTCGACGAAGAACAGCAAGAGCGGCCACATGTTTCTCGCCAAGCTCTCGACCGCAGGCGAACTGGCCTGGTTGCGAGTGGCTGGTGGCGCCGGTGGGAGTGCCGGGGAACATCTGGCGGTCGATGCGGAGGGGAATGCGGTCGTGGTGGGCGGAGCTTCCGGTGTGGAGACTTTTGGGGACCTGAGCATGACGAACAAGGGCCGGGAAGTTTACGCGGTGAAGTACGACGCGAGCGGCCAGGCGCTGTGGACGTTTGCGGGCGAAGGTTCCACCAGTGCGTCGTTCACCTCGGTCGCGCTGGATGGACATGGCGGAGTGTGTGTCTGCGGGATGTTCAAGGACACGCTGGCTCTGGGCGGACAGAAGTTTCAAACGAGTGGGAAAGAGCCGGCGGGCGGGAAAGAGTACGATTTGATGGTCGCGAAGCTGGACCGCGACGGCAAGTTTCGCTGGGTGCATACGGGCAACGGCAAGGGAGTCAACTACGCGCTGTGCGTCGCCGCAGATGGAGCGGGCAACTGCTATGTGACGGGCGAATTCCAATACACCGTGACGCTCGGCGAGACCGTCATGACGGCCAAGGGTGTGCGGGACATCTACGCCGCCAAGTTTGACGATGGCGGTGCGCTGCGCTGGCTGCGGTCGACGGGAGGAACCAAAGGGAACCTCGGCTATTGCATCGTCCGGGATAAAGCGGGCGCGCTTTTCCTTTCCGGCGCGTTCGACGGCGAGACCGCCTATGGCTCGACGACGCTCACGAGCAAGGGGAGCAACGACATCATGCTGCTAAAGCTCGGTAAGTAAGAGGAGGTCAGGACGCGGCCGGTCGAGTGGCGCCGAGCGGTCGGGTGCTATCGACGAAGAGGGCGGTGGTCGAGAGCAGGATGAAACCGCCGGCGCACATCCAGAAGACTTCGCTCCAGTCGGCGCGGTGCATCGAGCTGGCGAGGGCGAGAGGAATGGTCTTGGCGACGGCGGAGGCGCCGAGGTTTCCCCACATGTTACTCCACGCGAGGGTGGCGGCGACATGACTGCGTCCCATGTCCTGGGCGAGCGTCCAGATGGCGGGGTTGGCGCTGTCGGTGGCAAAGGCGACCAGGCCGCAAGCGATGACCACGCCCGTCGCACTGTGCAGCACCGGGCACACGAGGTAGGCGAGCGCGCCGACCAGACCGCCGATGATGAGCGGCAGTCGCCGACCCCAGCGCGGGCCAAACCAGCGGGTGAGCGCATCGCACCACCAGCCGCCAAAGAGCACCCCGGCCATGCCGCACGCGAGGGCGACAGTGACGTAGAAATTGGCGTCCTTTTCATTCAAGCCGCGGACGGTTTGCAGATACTTGGGCAGCCAGGTGACGAGCAGCGCCCAGCCGAAGTTCAAACCGATGGCGCCGAGGCTGAGCAGCCAGAGGCCGGGGTGGCGGATGAGTTCGCGCCATGGAAACCGATGATCGGGTGCGGGAGGTGGCGGGCCACCGTTGAGGATGAGCGTGCGCTCGGCTTCGTTGGTCCACGGATGCAGTCCGGGTTCGTCGCGGAAGACGAAATGCGTCGCGGCTGCGAGGGCGAGGCCGATGGTGCCGTAGATCCACAACACGGGGCGCCACGCGCCGAGGGCGCCGATGACCGAGACGGTGAGCCACGGGGCAAGCGCATTGCCGAAGCGACCGCCGAAGGAGACGAGGGAATTGGCGCGGGCGCGCGCGCCGAAGGGAAACCAACGGGAGATGACACGGGCGCTGGCGGGATAGGCGCCGGCTTCCGACAGACCGCAGGCGAGGCGCACGATGATGAGCGCGGCGAGGCTGGCGGTGAAACCGGTGAGGGCGGTGCAGATGGACCACAGGACGATGTAAGCGACGAGCATGCGCCGGGGGCCGAAGCGGTCGGCCAGCCAGCCCGCGGGCAACTGGCCGAGCGCGTAGGCGAAGAAAAAGGACGAGAGCACATCGCCGACGTGCGCTTCGCTGAGCCCGAGCTCGCGGAGGAACGACGGCGAATGCACGACCGTGGTCATGCAAATGCGGTCGAGATAGAGCAGGAAGGCGTTGGCCGTCGCCACGGCGAGCAGCGCGTAGCGGACCCGCGTGGCGCTGCCCGTGGGTTCGCTCATTTCAAGTGCTCGCGCAGGAAGCGAAAGAAATTGCCGTGGTAGAGGCCGTCGATGTCGGGCTGCGCGTAGCCGCGGGCGGCGAGGAGTGGGCCGATCTTCACGAGGTCGGCGATGCTATTGAGATCCATCGGCGTCTGCTCGGTGCCGAAGCCGCCATCGAGATCGGTGCCGATGCCCACGTGCCGGGCGTTGCCGGCGATCTGGCAGATGTGATCGATGTGCTCGCAGATTTTTTCGATCTTCAAGCCGAAGTCTTCCGGGCGGGAGCGTTTGTGCGCCCAGCCGTGGACCATCATGATCGCGTCGAAGGCCATGCCGATGACCGCGCCGCGCTCGACGAGCACCTTGATTTGCTCGTCGGTGAGTTGGCGGTTCCAGTCGGCGAGCGCGCGGCAATTGTGATGGCTGGCCCAGAGCGGGCCTTGATAGTGCGCGAGCGCATCCCAGAAACCCTCGTCGCAGAGGTGGGTGACATCGAGGATGATGCCGAGTCGTTCCATTTCCTTGAGCAACTCGTGACCGATCGGTGGCATAGGGCCTTCGTCGTCGGTGCCGTGGCCGTAGATGCCGGGTCCGTAGTGCACCGGGCCGAGGGCGATGAGGCCGTCGGCGCGCGATTGCTCGAGATGCCGCCAGCTCAGGATGGAATCGGCGCCCTCGAGGCTGAGCAGGAAACCGATGGGGAGTTTCGCGGCTTCCTCAGCGGTGGCATTTTGCCAGCGAGTGGCGTGGGCCTCGACCTCGGGCCAGGTGCGGAGCTGGACCATTTCACCGCAGCCTTCCATCGCGCGGTAATAGGCGAGCTGACCTTGAGTATGAGCCCAGGCTTGCTCCGGGCTGCGCCAGCCGGGAAGGTTGTGAAAGCGGGATGCATAGCGCGCGATCTGCGTGGCGACGATGATGCCGATTCGCCCGCGGCGGAGCTCGGGAAAGCAGACCGTGTTACGGGCGCGATGCCGCTCGGCGTCCGCCGGCAGAGCGCCGCCGGAGAGTTCACAGCGGCGAATCTTTTCCAGCGACCAGCGCTGGTCGCGATTGAATTCCATCGCGTTCATCGAGATGTCGAGATGGCAGTCGAAGATGAGACTCGGAGGGTTCATGAAGAAAGGATGAAGGCGGAAGGATGAAGGATGAAGAGGCGAGCGAGTGGTTCAGGCAGGGCGTTTTACGGCGACGACTTCGATCTCGTAGCGGAGCGTGGGTGGGAGACAATTCGTGATCGTGGTGCGCGCGGGATAGGGCTCGGTGAAATACTCGCGATAGAGCTGGTTGTAGAGCGCGACGTCGGCGGCGTCGCGCACGTAATTGCGGGTCTGGATGACGTGGGCAAGGTCGGTGCCGGCGGCGGCGAGGACCTTGCGCACATTCTCGATGGAGCGGCGGAACTCGCCTTCGAAGGAGTCGCTGACGATCTGGCCGGTTTCGTCGACGGAGGCCTGGCCGGAAATGAAGATGAGGTCGCCGAAGCAGACGCTGGGGCTAAAGGGGAGATGCGAGGTAGGAGTGGCGGCGTCGCGGGGATAGGAGACGGAGGGGTGGGTCATGGGATGGAGAAAAAATTAGGGGTGCGATTGGGCACGATCAGGCACGATTACTCTGGATTGGCAGGAAGGGAGTGGGTCCACGAAAGGCAGGAAAGGCCACGAAAATGGGGTGAGATGAGGGGGATTTTTAATTCGGTGGGATCAGGTGGGATCGGTGGGATTTACACTGGAGAGCGGGAGGGAGCCGCACTGGGATCTGGGGTGGGATCCCAGTGGGTGGAGTCGGGCAAGTGGGAGGGGCCGCGGGGAGCGCCCCGCGGATGTCGCTTTGCTGCCAGCATGGAATGTGTGTCGCATGATCGGTGAAACTGCCTTCCCTCGCCTCGCATCCTTTCCCAGTCCGCCCGTGGTAATCCTTCCTCCTCTATCGTCGAGCGGGAGTGTAGCACGCCTTTCCTGATTTGTCAACAACTTTCTCATCCTAATCGAGAGGGAAGATCGGGCGGCGGACGTGGCGGTAGGGGAGGGAGCGCAGGTTGCTGGTGCAGGGGCCGGGAGTGTCCACCCACAGCATGCGGGTGGCGATGGGATCGTAGGCGCGGCCATGGGCGACGGCGGCTTTGACGACGATGACGGAGAATTGCGCGGGGTCGATGCCCTGGCTGCGCCATTGGCCGAGATCGAAGGGTGGGGTCTTGCGGCTGGTGAGCAGGATGGTGAGGCGTCCGGCGTGGCGGACGACGGCGCATAGGCCCATGTCAAAGCAGTCGCCGGCCATGGAGGCGAGATGGCTCTGCTTGTCTTCCAGTTCGAAGCAGCCGTCGCCGGTGTGGAGCAGTTCCACTTCGAGATCGAGCGGGCCCGCGTCGATGCGGCTGCCTTTGCCGCCGATAGGTAGGTTGATCCGCGCGCCGGGAGCCAGGGCGGAGAGACGTTGGACGGCGGCGGGATCGTTGATGGCGATGGCCGCATTGGGAATGGCGCGCTCGACGAGGGCGCGGAGGAGGCTGGTGCCGTCGCCTGGGGCGCCGCCGCCGATATTGTCGGATGGTTCGACGAGCACGGTGAGGCCGGAGGGGAGAGGATCGAGCTTCGCCAGCACTTCGGCGACGGGCGCGTCGGTGACGTTGCCGGCGGCTCTCGTGGCGTGCGCCAGGGCGGCGAGCCGTTGCAGGGCGCCGTGGGGGTCGGATTCCTCGTCCGTAGTTGCGATGGCGAAGCTGACGCCGGTGTCGGGCGTATCGGCGAAGGAAAAACCGGCGACGACATTAACGACCCAAAATGCCGGGGACTCGACTTCCAGTTGGCGGGCGAGCATTTCGAGCACATGCATCGGTGGCAGGGCTGTGGCGGTGCCGGTCGGCGGCCACATGATGGGCGGGTGGTGCCAGAACATGCGGGGCACTTGCTGCGTGGTGAGCGCGCGCTGCAAGAGCTCCGCGGCGAGGACGGCCATGGCGCGGCCGTCGGTGTGCGGGTTTTCGCGATAGGCGACGAGGCAGTTGGCGAGGTCGGCCATGCGTTGCGTGAAATTCGCATGCAGATCGAAGACGCCGAAGATGGGGACATCGCCGACGCGCTGGCGCAGCCGGGAGAGGATCTCGCCTTCCACATCGAGAGACGATTGTGAAACCATGGCGCCGTGCAGGACGAGATAGACGGCATCGACTTGCGAGGGGATGCGCGCGGCCAGTTCCTGCCAGAACGACTCGATCACTTCGTCCTCGACCGTGGCGCTCGGGGAGGCGCGGAAATCGACCGTGGGGACGATTTCCCAACCGAAGGATTTGGCGGATGCGAGCGCGCCGCCGAGCGGTGAGCTGTCGCCGGTGCAGCGCAGCAGGTCGCATCCGCAGAGGACTTGGAAATCGGCCAGCGGGGTCGTGCCTTCGAGGAAGGTGTGCGTCTCGTGGAAGAGGCCGGCGAAGAGGACGCGGGGGCGGCTCATGCCAATAAGCAAGGTCCACGTCTTGCCTGGGATGTTGCGCCCACTTCGGGGCTGGGACGATTTGGTGGTAAATACCCAGGGCGCTGCCCTGGGCTGGCTTGTTGCTGGGCCTTTGGCCCGAAGCGTTGCTTCGGCAGAGACAATCCGCGAATTTCAGCCTGTGGCGTCATGTCTTCCACTCGGTGGCGTGTTGGGCGAAGGCGGCGGTGGCGCGGGTGAGGGCGGTGTCGATGTCGGCGTCGGAGTGGGCGAGGCTCAGGAACCAGAGGCCGCGTTCGATGGCGCGCACGCCGTGTTCGAGCAGGCAGCGGCGGAGGTGCGCCCAGCGTGGCGCGTCGTGGCGTTGCACGTAATCGCGGTAGTCGCGGATGGGGCCGGTTGCGGCGCCGGGCTTGAGCAGGGTGGTGTGGAAGACCAAGGCCGGGCCTTGGGCTTGCAGGGGCACGTTGTATTCGCGGGCGAGCTTTTCCAAGCCGGCAATGAGCCGCTGGCCGAGACGCTGGAGTCCGGCGGGATGCTGCGGACCGAGGGCGAGAATTTCATCGAGGCACCAGCGGCTGGCGGCGAGACAGAGGGGATTCGCGTTGAGCGTGCCGGCGTGGACAACTTCCCCACGGATGATGGGGTCGAAGACTTTTGCTTTGCCGGCGAGCGCGGCGAAAGGCACGCCGCCGCCAATGGCTTTGCCAAAGATGGTGAGATCGGGTGAGAAACCGTAGTAGCCTTGCGCGCACGCCGCGCCGAAGCGGAAGCCGGTGATGGTTTCATCGGCGATCATCAACGCGCCTTCGCGGTCGCAGAGTTCGCGAATGGTCGCGAGCAGGCCGGCGGCGGGTTCGAGGCAGCCGGTGTTGCAAAGCGCGGGCTCGAAGATGATGGCGGCGATTTTTCCCCGGTATTGATCCACGCGATGGCGGAGATGCTCGGGATCGTTCCAGCGGGCGACGACGAACTGATCGAGCACCTCGGGGATGATGCCTTTGCTGGGGTGCAGGCGGGTGGGTTCGTCCGCGGTGCCCCACTTATCGGGCGGCGGGGCGAAGCCGACGAGGCCTTCATCGGACCAGCCGTGATAGTGGCCCTCGAATTTCAGCACGAGCGGCTTGCCGGTGAGGCCGCGCGCGAGGCGCAGGGCGCTCATCACGACCTCGGTGGCGGAGTTGTTGAAGCGCACGCGCTCGGCGCCGGGGACCATGGACTGGAGGCGCTCGGCGACGTCGATCTCGAGTTCGGATTGCGCGGCCCAGTGCGTGCCGAGGCGGGCTTGGGCGGCGAGGGCGTCGGCGAGACCGGTGGGGGCGTGGCCGAAGAGGAGCGCGCCCTGGCCGGTTTGAAAGTCGAGGTATTCATTGCCATCCACATCCCAAAGGCGCGAGCCAGCGCCGCGTGCGAAGTAGAGCGGCACGGGTTGCTCCATTTTGCGGATGCCGCTGTTGACGCCACCGGCGATGCTCTGCTGGGCGCGTTCGAAGAGGCGGCGGGATTCGGTGAAGCGGTCGGTCATTGGAGTGCTTGGTGCTTGGTGCTTAGTGCTTAGTGCTTGGTGCTTGGTGCTTGGTGCTTGGTGCTTGGTGCTTGGTGCTTGGTGCTTAGTGCTTAGTGCTTAGTGCTTAGTGCTTAGTGCTTAGTGCATGCTGCGCAGTGGAATACTTAGAACTTAGGACTAAGAACTATTTCTCCTGCCAGCGCTGCCATTCAAGGCCGGGGCGGTCGACGCGGACCTGGACGAGGCGCTGGTGTTCGACCTCGGTGATGTAGAGCGTGCGGCCATCGGGGCCGCCGAAGCAGAGGTTGCTGGGTTTTGCGCCGAGGATCTCGAACTCGCGGAGCACCTGGCCGGTGGGCGAGAGCTTGACCACGGTGCCTTTGAGCTGGCGCGTGATGTAGAGGTTGCCGTCCACGTCGCAGCGCATGCCGTCGAGGCTGAAGTCGTCGAATTGCTTGAGCAGCCGTTTGTCGGTGAGCGCGCCGTCGGGCGCGATGGTGAAGGCCCACACGGTGCGCTGGGTGCTTTCGTTGACGTAAAGGGTGTGTCCGTCGGGGCTGAGGTCGAGGCCGTTGGTCGTGCCCATGATTTCCGCGAGGCGCCGCACGTGGCCCTGCGGGTCGATGCTCCAGAGTTGGCCGTCGCCGGCTTCCCAATTCGGATCGCTGGCGTAGAGCGTGCCGTCGGGAGCGAGGGCGAGATCGTTGGGCTGATTCATCCGGTCCTCGTGGGCGAAGACCTTCACGGCGCGCGTCTTCATGTCCACCTGGAGGATATTGTGCGCGGTGTAATCGGCGACGTACATGGTGCCATCGCGGGAGAAGCGGATGCCGTTGCCGACGCTGCCAGCGGGTAAGGTAACGAAGACTTCGGTCGCGCCTTGAGGGGTGGTTTTTTGGATGGTTTGCAACCAAGGGCCGTTGACGCAGTAGATGTTGCCGGCGGCGTCGCAAGCGGGGCCTTCGACATCGGGAATGAAGCCGCCGGCGTTTGTGAGCGGCTTGGCGACGAAAAGGGGTGGGTCGTCGGCGAAGGCGGCGGAGAGGAAGAATGGGAGGAAGAGGAAGAATAGGCGGCTCATGGTGCGGGAGTGGCGGGCTCGGGCTTGGGTGCTTCCTTCTTCTCGGCGGAGGCGGTGACGGTGAGCCAGAGCTGATCCGTCGAATTGATGACGAGCTCGGTGTAGCCTTGCGGGACGCCGTTGTTTTCGCCGGTGGTGGTCATGGAATAGATGACCGCGTGTTCGGCGCCGGATTCGGTTTCGCGGAGAACGAGCTGGATCGGTCGGCTGGCCGCGGCGGCGCTGGCGTCAGCAGTCAGCTTGAGGGTGACTTCGCCACCTTTTTCCGGCACGTCCACTTCCGGGGCGCTCACGCCTTCCGGCAGATTCTTCGCGGCCAACTGGAGCTTTGCCTTAAAGCCGTTGGCGCCTTTCACGGTGGCCTTGAACTCGCTCGTTTTGCCGGCGGCGACGGCGAACGCGTGATTGGCGGCGGTGCCGGTGACGGCGGGCACGGCCTCGGCAATGTTCAGATGGTAGAGGAAGTCGGGTCCGCCGTGGTGGGTGACGTCACCGATGGCGACGGTGAAGGTGCCGCTGCTCGGCGCGGTCCACGTGATGCGTGGGTCGCGCGAGCCGTCGGTGTCATCGGCGCGCGTCAGTTGCTTGCCGTCCTTGTTTTCGATTTTGAGCCACGCATCGAGCGGCGCTCCGGCGCGGGCGCCGAGCACATTGAGCTCGTAGATCTTTTGTTTCTCGGCGGTGAAAGCGAAGCGGTCTTCGTCGCCGCGCTGGTTGATACAGCCGGAGATGGAGCAGGGGACGGCGACGGATTGCGCTTTGTCGATCGTGTCATTCGGCTCCTGCTCGGCGATTTCTGCGGCTTGATTGGCATCGTGAGGCGGAAAGCTGACCCGTGGCCGGGATGCGGTGGTGAGATGCAAGCGGTAGACACAGCCGTCGCCGCCGGTGAGCGTGACGGCGGCGGTCGCGGGATAGACGAAACCCATGAGCTGCACGATGAAGGTGCCGTCGCGCGGTGCTTCCCAAGTGAGGTCCGGATCGAGGGTGCGGCCATCGTGATTGAAGGCGAGTTCGTGGCCGCTCTCGTCGACGATGCGGAGCATGCCGTCGAAGGTGGAGGCGAGCACGTAGGCTTCGACCCAGGCCGTGAGCGCCTGGCCCTTTTTCAACGTGACGGCGAAAGAATCGACGTCGCCGGCTTTGTCGAGCCGCCCGCTGATCGTTGCGGGGAGAGCGTCGATCTTCTGCGGCGCTTTGTAGTCGTCGTTCGGCTCTTTTTCGACGAGCTCCGGTTCGGTGGAGACGATGAAGAAGCGCGGTTGGGAAGCGCCGTCCTTGTTGAAAAGGCGAACGAGGTGCGGGCCGGGAGCGGCGTCCTTCGCGATCTCCACATCGAATTTTCCCTTGGCCTTGGCGGGCGTGAAAGTGATGCCCGGCGCGTCGACCCAGACTTGCGGGGGCCAGGGGTCGGACTTGCCCACCGGGGTGATCGTGACCGTGGTGCCCTGCTGCCCGGCGGCCGGGTAGAGATGGGTGAGCGTCGGCTCAGCGGCGGAAGCCGCGCCGAGGACCGCGAGGAAGATACCGGCTGCGCGCAATGACCACACGCGGCAGATCAGGCGAAGAGTTCCTTGATCAGGTGGCCTTCGTTCACCAGTTGAACGGGGCGCCCGCTGCTCGTCTCGAGCGTGAGATTCGGGTCGATGCCCATCTTCGTGTAGAGCGACGCGGCGAAGTCCTCGGGGCGATACACATTCTCCGCGGCGTGATAGCCCTTGGCGTCGGTGGCGCCGACGATTTGTCCGCCGGGAATGCCCGCGCCGGCCATGAGCACCGACATGGCAAAGGGCCAGTGGTCGCGACCGGCGTCCTTGTTGATCTTCGGGGTGCGGCCAAATTCACCGAGGGCAATGACCATGGTGTTTTCCATGAGCCCGCGCTCGCTGAGATCGTTGAGCAGCGCGGAGAGCGCCTGGTCGAAAGTCTTCAAGCGGTTGCCCTTGTAAGTCTCGAAAAGTTTGCGGTGATCGTCCCAGCCGCCGTAGTTCACGGTGACCCAGGAGACGCCCACTTCCACGAGTCGGCGGGCCATGAGCATGCGCTGGCCCACGTCGTTGCGGCCATAGGCGTCGCGCACCTTGGCGTCCTCGCGGCTGATGTCGAAGGCGGCCTGGGCCTTCGAGGACGAGACGAGATCGAAGCCCTGCTGGTAGAACTTGTCGAAGACCACCGCGGGATCGTCCACGAGCTGGTCGTTGAAGCGCTGCATGCGGTCGAGCGCGACACGCAGGTCGCGGCGGGAGCGGGCATGGCCTTCGGTGATTTCCGCGGGCACGACCACGTCGCGCACCTGGAAGCCATTGGCATTTGGATCGCCGCTGATGACGAAAGGCGCGTGCTGGCCGCCGAGAAAGTTCGGGCCGCCGGAGCGGGTGTTGCTCGGCATGGCCATGTAGGCGGGCAGGCCGCTGCGCACGCCGCGGTCGTAGGAGACCATGGAGCCGAAGGACGGGTGAAAGGTGACGAAGGCGCCGCAGCCGACAGGCACGGGCGTGGGCGCGCCGGTCATCATGTAGTGATTGCCGCCGCCATGGTTGGGATCCTTGTGGCAGATCGAGCGGATGGCGGTGAATTTGTCGAAAGTCTTGGCGAGGTTGGGGATCGTCTCGCTGAAATGCACGCCGGGCACGCAGGTGGGGATGGTGCCGAAAGTGCCGCGAATCTCCGCCGGAGCATCGGGCTTCGGGTCGAACGTCTCGTAATGCGACGGCCCGCCATCCATCCAGATCATGA
>NZ_JBDUCX010000309.1:0-7168 GCF_040003245.1 Chthoniobacter sp. | reverse complement strand
TCGCTCTACACCTACGAGCGCTCGGTGCGCTACCCGGAGGGCCATCGCAACGTCATCTTCACCCGCCGCGGCATCCGCACTCTGCCGCGCCTGCCTATCTCCGAAAAGAGCGATCCGAAGCCCGCGCCGGACACGTTGCTGCTCTACAAATATCTGCACCTCTTCCACGGCATCTGCGCCTCGCACACCAGCGCCACGGACATGGGCACCGACTGGCGCAACAACGACCCGCAGGTGGAACCCTTCGTGGAGATCTACCAGGGCGCGCGGCAAAACTACGAGCGCCCCGGCGCCCCGCGCAGCCCCACGGCCGCCGACGCGATCGGCGGTTGGGAACCGCTCGGCTTCGTCAATCTCGCGCTCAAGAAAGGCTACCGGCTCGCGTTTGAATCGAGCAGCGACCACGGCAGCACGCACATCAGCTACGCGCTCGCCTACGCCGAGAACTCCTCGCGCGAAGCGATCTTCAATGCCATGCAGGCCCGCCACGTCTATGCGGCCACGTCCAACATCGTCGCCGATTTCCGCTGCGGCCCGCATATGATGGGCGATGAATTCAAAGTGAGCGAAGCGCCCAAGTTCCGGATTCACCTCGAAGGCACGGGAGCCTTTTCAAAGGTCGTCTTCGTGAAGGACGATGTGGAAGTCTTCACCGCCACTCCGAACCAGCCGAAGTGCGATGTCGAGTGGACCGATCCGCAACCGACCGCCGGCCAGACGAGCTACTACTACGTGCGCGGCGAACAGGCCGATGGCGAGCTCGTCTGGGCCAGCCCGATGTGGATCGCGTTTGAGCCGAAGAAGTGAGCCGTCGCTTTTGGGCCGTCTGGGTTTTGCTCGCGCTGCTCAGCGCAGCGGCGCGGGCGCACAATCCCGACACGAGCTATGCGCGCTGCCGGGTTGCCGATGACACCGTCGAACTGCGGCTGACCTTCGACGTCTTCACCCTGCTGAAGATCGTTGATCTCGACGCGAATCAAGACCAGCGGCTCACGCGCGAGGAACTCCGCGGCGGCACACCGGCGATCCAGCGTTTCCTGCGCGCGCATGTCCTGCTCGAGATCGACGGCCAGCCCGCCGATCTCGGCGACGCCCTAGACGCGGTCTGGCCCGACGGCGCCGGTGATTCCCTCGCCGCGCCCGACTGGCACGCGGCGGCCAGCCTCATTGCGTTTCCCTTTCGACGGCACGTCTCCACCCCACCGCACGAAGTGGCGCTAACCTACACGTTCTTCCCACAGTTCGGCGCACGACACACCGTGCTCGGTGTCTTCGCGCACGGCGGCCAGACGCAGGAAGTCACCTTCACCGACGCCGAGCCCGACTACCTCTTCGACGTCAGCTATACCGCCACGCCTCCACGCGAAACGATTCCCGCCGCGGTGGGCCGCTTCCTGCGACTCGGCATCGAGCACATCTTTCTCGGCTACGATCACATCTGCTTCCTGCTCGCGCTCATCGTGGTCAGCCGCCTCGGCGAGTTGGTGAAGATCATCACGTCCTTCACCGTCGCACATAGCATCACGCTCATCCTGGCGGCGCTGAAGGTCATTACGTTACCGCAGCGCTTCATCGAATGCGGCATCGCTCTCACGATCATCTACGTCGCTGTGGAAAACCTGTGGCGGGCGAACATTACCCGCCGCTGGGTACTCACATTTTTCTTCGGTCTCATCCACGGCTTTGGTTTCGCCAATGTGCTGGCCGGGCTCGACCTGCCGCGCAAAGCCACCATCCGTTGTCTGCTCTCCTTCAATGTAGGTGTCGAGATCGGCCAGTTCGCCATCGTGCTCCTGGCGCTGCCCTTGGTGCTGCTGGTCTCAAAACAATCGTACGCCCCGCAGGTGAAAGCCGCCATCAGTCTCGCCGTCGCCTTGTTTGGACTGGGCTGGTTGATCGAGCGCGCCTTCGGTCTCGGCTTCATGCCGATTTGAAATCAACTCAGTGCATGGCGAGCAACTGCCAGATCGCAGTCTGCGCCGCATTGTTGCCGGCGCTGGTGCCGGAGCATTGCTGCAAGGGCGTCTTGATCACGGTGCGCGGCACCCAGCGCACAGAGCCATTGGCATAGCAGACATTCACGCCGGTACGATGGCGCGAATCCAGGCGGTCCGGCAGGCCGCATCCATCCGCCAGCAGCGGCAACCCGGTGAGATCGTTTAGGTGCGGCAGGTTGAGCGTCGTGTTGCTCCAGTCCACGAGCGGGTTGGACGCGTAGCCGCCTTGCGTTTTCGCGCCGGGCAAGGGCGGCCACGGATTCACGCTCGTATTGAAAGCCTGCGCGGCGGCCGTCTCCGAGGGACAATAGAAGACTTGCGGGGTGCGAATGTAATTGCCCGACCAAAGCTGGCCGAGCATCGGGAAATCGTCCGGCGCGGCGTGCAGCATGGTGTTGAATTGCATGATGCCGCCGCGATAACCGATGCACAACTGGCCGTCGTGGTCTGCCGCGTAGGCCGCGACGCCGGCGTGCAATTGGCGAAGGTTGCTCACGCATTGCGCGCGTTTACCGGATTCCTGCACCCGCGCGAAGACTGGGAACGAAATCCCGGCGAGCAGCGCAATGATCGCGATCACCACCAACAATTCGATGAGGGTAAAGCCCCGCCGTTTCACGTCATGATTTCTCGCGCGACTTTGCCGGAAACATTCGTGAGGCGGAAGTCGCGGCCGGCGTAGCGGTAGGTAAGCAATTCGTGATCGAGTCCAAGCAAGTGCAGGATCGTAGCGTGCAGATCGTGCGTGTCGATCACACCATCGACCGCACGCTCGCCGAGTTCATCCGTCGCCCCATGGCGCAGGCCGCCCTTCACCCCGCCACCGGCCATCCACATGGAATATCCCCTGGCGTTGTGCCCTCGGCCATTGCTGTCGCCCTTGTCGTCGTAGGCCCCGCGGCCAAATTCCCCGCCCCACACGATCAGCGTATCCTGCAACATGCCGCGCTGCTTGAGATCGGTGATCAGGCCTGCAATCGGTTTGTCAATGGAAGCCGCACGATCGGTCACGCCTTCCCGCAGCCGGTTGTGATGATCCCATCCCGTCGAGGTGAGCTGGATAAAGCGCACGCCTTTCTCCGCCAGGCGCCGCGCCATCAGGCATTGGCGGCCGAAGTTCTCCGTCGTGCGATCATTCAATCCATAGAGATCGCGCACCGCGGCGGGCTCGTTTTCGATATCCAGCACGCCCGGCACCGACGTCTGCATTTTGTAAGCCAGCTCGAGCGACTCGATCGCGCCTTCGAGTTCGGGATTGGAAGGATCGCGCTCGGCGAGCGTCCGGCGATTCAGCTTTTGGATGAATTCGATTTGCTGGCGCTGCGTCGCGTCGGCGAGCGGCGCATTGAGATTCGCCAACGCGCGTTGCCCCCCGCCGAGACGCGTGCCTTGATAGGTTGCGGGCAGAAAGGACGAACCGTAGTTCATCGCGCCGCCGACATCGCGCACCGGATCGATGGTGATAAACCCCGGCAGATCCTGGCTCTCGCAGCCGAGCCCATAAACGATCCACGCGCCCATCGAGGGACGGACGAAATTCTCACTCCCCGTGTGAAGCGCGACCACGGCCTGGTGATGCCCGGGATTATTCGTCTTCATCCCGTTGAGGACGCAAAGATCATCGGCACAGGTGGCGAGATTCGGGAAAGCGTCGGAGATGAAGATTCCGCTCTTCCCTCGCGGCTTGAAATCGAGCACCGGCCCCAACAATTGATGATTCCCGCCTGCTCCGACGCGCTTGAGCTCCGGCTTCCAGTCGAACGTCTCCAAGTGGCTCGGCCCGCCATTCATAAACATGAAAATGACACGCTTCGCCCGGGCGCGATGATGCGCAGGCTTCGGAGCAAGGGGGCTCACATAGCCCTTGTTCTCCGCCGCCTGCAACGCGGCGAAGGCCAGCCAGCCAAAGCCGGCGCTGGTCGCCCGGAGAAAATCGCGGCGGGACGAAACAATCTGGCGATGGGAACAATTGTTCATGGCGTGAGCAGGTTGAGGTTTACCACACGTAGCGAAATTCGGTGCCCGCCATCAGCGACTGGAGCAGCGCCGACCAGCGGCCGGGCGGGGCATCATTGAATGCCGCGAGAAAAGCGCGCGCGTCCTTGAGTTCGTCGGGCGCGGGTTCCCGGCCGAGCAAGGTGAGGTAAGCGTGGCTCAGGCGGGCGTCGTCGGTGCGCAGCGACATATCATCGAGGAGGCGCTGGGCGGCCCCGCGCGCCGTGTCGATGGCGAAGCGGCTGTTCAGGAAAAAGAGCGCCTGCGCCGGCACAGTGGTCACTTCACGCTGGCCCTTGATCTGCGTCGGTTCGGGAAAGTCGAAGATCTTGGCGATCTCCGGCTGCAGGTCACGCAGCACCGGCAGATAGACGGTGCGACAAGTGGCATTCTCATCGAGCAACGCGCGCGTCGGGGCGACCTTTCCCTTGCCGCCATTGCCTGCGACTTGAATGCCCGCGGGCCGCTCGAAATTGAGCTGACCGCTGGCCTGGAGCATGGCATCGCGGATGGCTTCCAGTTCGAGCCGCCGGGGATTCATGCGCCAGAAAAGCGCATTGGCGCCGTCGATCTTCAGCCGCGCCGGATCGGCGGCACTGCTCTCGCGATACGTGCGGCTGAGCATGATCGCGCGGATCAGCTTCTTCATCGACCAGCCGCCCTCGACGAAACGCGCCGCGAGGTGATCGAGCAATTCCGGATGTGTGGGCTTCTCGCCCGTCAGGCCGAAGTCATCCACCGTCGGGACGAGCCCTCGTCCGAAGAGATGCAGCCACACGCGATTCACGGCGACGCGCGCCGTCAGCGGATTGGTCGGCGAGGCGATCCATTGCGCTAGCTCCAGCCGGCCGCTCGCTTTTTCGCTGATGGCGGCAAGCTTTGGCAATCCGGACAGTTGCAACTCCCCGCGTTTCGGCGTTTCGCCAAGCTGATTGACCTCGCCCTTGATGCGAATGGCGCAATCGCGCAAGGAGCCCTCAATCACGCCCATCGCGAGATTAGGATCGGTCTGGTAAAAGCCCTTCGCGTCCATCGCGCCGCCGGAGATGCGGCTTTTGGGATTGGCCATCATCATCGGATCCGGCGCGACGGCGACGGGCTTCGTCGCACCCCGTTGCGCGACCGTTGTCGCGGTGTTGTCCACGGGCAGCCGGTGCAGCAACCCAGGGTCGACGTAGCTGCCGCGTTGTCCGCCGGAGAGCGTCTCCGTGCTATAGAAGATGCCGGCGAGCGCGTAATAGTCGCGCTGCTTGATCGGATCGGTCTTGTGATTGTGGCAGCGCGCGCAACTCATCGTGAGCCCGAGGAAAGAGCGCGTCGTCACATCGATCTGGTCGTCCACCCGGTCGAGCGCGAATTGCTCGCTGCCGCTTTCGGGCAACGGCAGCGCCCCGAGCGTGAGAAAGCCTGTGCCGGTGAGATGCGAGCGCTTTTCCGCCACGGTCTTCGCAGGCATTAGGTCGCCCGCGATCTGTTCGGATGCAAATTGTGTAAACGGTTTGTCCTCGTTGAACGAATCGATCACCCAGTCGCGATAGCGCCACGCATAAATAAACGGCGCATTCCAGGTGCGCCCCACGGAATCCGCATAATGGACCACGTCGAGCCAATGCCGGCCCCAGCGTTCCCCGAAACGCGGCGACGCCAGCAAACGATCCAGCACTTTCGCATAGGCGGTGTCGTCGGGCGCGGGATCGCGGAGAAACGCGGACAGCTCTTCCGGAGCGGGCGGCAGGCCAGTGAGGTCAAACGTCGCCCGGCGCAACAAGGTCGCGCGATCAGCGTCGGGATTGGGGGTGAGGCCCGCGGCTTCCAGACGCGCGAGGATGAAGACATCCACTCCATCCTTGAGCCACGCCGTGTTTTTCACCGCCGGCACCGCTGGCTTCTTCACCGCCGCGAACGACCAGGGCAATGACGCTGAATCCTCCGCGGCGGCCAGGCTGGCCAGCGTGGCGAAAGCGCAGAGGTGGAAGATCGCGCGGTTCATGGGGAGGCGTGTCAATTAACTCGCGGGGTGAAAGGTAAGCACAGTCGGGGCGTTCGCTCCAGCAAACAACGATGGTGGCAAGCCGCGTCGATGGTAGCGAAAGCGCCGAAAAGACGCGCCGTCATCCCGAGCCTCGGCTCGCAAGCTCAGGACGACGGGGCTTGGGAAGCGCCATATGAGGAGGCGCGATTTCTTATGCGAGAATCTCACTCACCACCCGCCCACTGACGTCGGTGAGCCGGAAATCCCGCCCCGCGTAACGATAGGTCAGCTTCTCATGATCAAACCCCATGAGGTGCAGGATGGTGGCGTGCAGGTCGTGGACGTGCACTTTGTCCTGGATGGCGTGCCACCCGAATTCATCGGTCGCGCCGTGGACGAGGCCACCTTTCACGCCGCCACCCGCCAGCCACATGGTAAAGCCAAACGGATGATGCTCGCGGCCATTCGTGCCCTCGGCCGTGGGCGTGCGGCCGAATTCCCCGCCCCAGATGACCAGCGTGTCTTCCAGCAGTCCGCGCGCCTTGAGATCCTGCAAGAGCGCGGCGACGGGTTGATCGGTCGCGGCGCAATTATTCGCCAACTCCTCGCGCAAGTTGCCGTGCTGGTCCCAGAGCTGGCAGCTCGAACGTTTCGACGTGGCGGTGTGATAAACCTGCACCATGCGCACGCCGCGCTCCACGAGGCGCCGCGCCATGAGACATTGCTTGCCAAAGGTGTCGGTGACCGGCTCGCCGAGGCCGTAGAGTTTCTTCGTCTCGGGTGACTCACGTTCGACGTCGAAGGCTTCCGGCGCCTCGCGCTGCATGCGGAAGGCGAGCTCGAAGGATTCGATGCGGGCGCTGAGCCGGCTGTCTTCCTCGCGGGGGGCGCGATGCAAGCCGTTCAATTCCGCGAGGAGATCGAGCTGGGTGCGTTGTTGCGCGGCGGAGAAGCGCGCATTGCCGAGATTGGCGATGGGATTCTTCAAGTCGCTGACCAGCGTGCCCTGATACGACGCCGGCAGGAAGCTGCTGCTCCACAGCGGCGCGCCCTGGGCCGGTTGCGCGGGGCTGATGACGACGAAGCCGGGGAGGTTTTGGTTTTCGGTGCCGAGCCCGTAGAGCAGCCACGAGCCGAGGCTGGGCCGGGAGAACGCCTGCTCGCCGGTGTTCATCTGGAGGCACGCGCCGTTGTGGTTGATGTT
>NZ_JBDUCX010000308.1:0-7177 GCF_040003245.1 Chthoniobacter sp. | reverse complement strand
ACATGAGCGATCACGTGCTGGTGATGTATCGCGGCCAGATCGTGGAATCGGCTTCGGCGGAATCGATTTACGAAAATCCGCAGCACGAATACACGAAGAAGCTCCTCGCCGCCGTGCCGAAGTTTGCCTGACCCGGGCCCGCGGTCAGCTCGAGTGGCGATGCCGCCGGCGCCGGCTTTTCTTGCGCCGCTGGCGGTCGTCCCGGTCATTCTCGAAGAAGCCGATCGTCATCGCGACAATCACCGCCAGCGCGGCGATCCCAACGACTGCCCAGGCGTTGATGGAGGTGCCAGCAGCGACATCTTTCGAGGCGATTCCCGGTCCCCCAAATTGGCGTGAGATATCATCCGCTTTCCGGGCATCGATCTTCCCCATTTTGAAACTGTCCGCCGCTTGATTGAAGCTCACGTTTCCCAATCGAAGCTCGCCAGGCTCGGATTTCGATTCTTGGGGTCGGTCGATCCCGCCTTCGGCGGTCGATGGCGGGACGATACTCACTACCGGGCCCAAGCCTGCACCTTCCTCGACCCGGAAACGCATGCTGACGTTGCCCCGGACAGAGTCGAGCGAGAGAAACTGCGGCGAGGCGTCCTCCGTAAAGATCGCTGTTGGGAGCCCACCACGCCCAATTAATACCGGGGCCATCGGCTGCATCCCCCACTCGACGGCCGGCCAGGGCTGCTCCACTGGAGCTTCGGCAACGGGCGAAGCGGAGTTGCCAAAAGAGAATTGCGCCGACCCTACCTCGCCTGTCCCCAACCAGAGCAAGGCCGTGGCCAGCACCGTTGCGTATCCGGTCAGGATCGGCAGTTGAGAGTCTGAAGGGGCGTTACTGGGGGTAGGCAGTGGCGGGACCATGCGCGCTGGGCGAACCGTTCGGTCGGCAATCGGCGACATTCACTGCTATCGGACTCCGTAAAGCAAGCGCTCCAGACTTCTGCTGACCCCAGAACGCGGGTCCCGGCCGCCGCCGGATTCCCATCGTCTTGCGCCATTCGTCCCTGTCCCTCATTCCACTCGACATCCAACCAGAGCATGTTTATGTCCCCATGCTCGCACTGTCGGCGCACCCTTTTTCCGCATGACTCCACTGATTCGAAAACTGCTTGGCATGAACTGGCTCCTCCTGGCCACTGCGTTCACGCTCTGTATTTTGGGGGTGATCGCGGTGTATAGCGCCACGGCATTTCGGACAGACGATTACTGGCATAAGCAGGCGGTGTGGGCGGCGGCCGGCATCGCGGTCTTCATCGTCACGAGCCTCATTGATTATCGCTGGGTGAAGTGGGCGGCGTTGCCGGCGTATATCGCGAGCATCTTTTTCCTCATCCTCACCTATACCCATTTGGGTGAAGAACACGGCGGCGCGAAATGCTGGCTGCGCGTCCCCGGCGTGGGCACCTTCCAACCGGCGCAGATGGCGGTGATCGCCGGCGTGCTCACGGTGGGCCTTTTCCTGAGTCAGTTTCGCAAGATGCACCCCATGCTGAAGCTGGTCTTCACCGGCGCCATCGTCGGCGGGCCGATGCTCCTCATCCTCAAGCAGCCCGACCTCGGCATGACCCTGGTGTGGATTCCCACGATCATGGGGATGCTCATGCTCAATGGCCTGCCCAAGCGCTACATCATCGCCCTGCTGCTGCTGGCCGCCTGCGCCATTCCGCTGGAGATCTTCTTTGGCCTCAAGGATTACCAGCGCAAGCGCATCGTCGCCTTCGTGGACCCGGAAATCGACCGCCTCGGCTCGGGCTGGGCGATCAACCAGGCGCTCATCGCCATCGGCTCCGGAGGCTTTGCCGGCAAGGGTTTCATGGCCACCGGGACGCAGGTGGAACAGGGTTTCATTCCCGGGACGACAGTGCATACGGATTATATCAATACGGCCATTGGCGAGCAATTCGGGTTTGTCGGCGAGACAGTGCTGATTTCCATCTTCGGGTTACTTTTGATCACTTGCCTCCTCACGGCCCACGTGGCGGCAGACGAATTGGGTCTTTTGCTCACGGTCGGTTTCACCGGGCAGATCTTCTTCCACGTCTACCAGAATATAGGCATGACCATTGCCTTGATGCCGATCACCGGCATTCCCATGCCCTTGATCAGCTACGGCGGAACATTTCTGGTCATGGTGATGTTCGGCCTCGGCTTGGTGAACAGCGTCTGGGTGCACCGCAAGGCGCTGACCTAGGGGCTACTGCTCCGGCTTGATGTCTCGCACCTTGAGATATTCCTTCGGGGAAATCTTCAGGTAATAGCTCGGGCCGCGCTTGCGGTCGTCGGCGTCCTTGGCCTTTTGCGGCGCCTGGTAGAGGATGTAGCCGCCCTTCTCATCCACGCCGACGCGGGCCATATCGTCCGCCTCATATTCATGCCGCCGGTAATCTGCGGGATAAAGCGGCTGACCGTGCAATGCGGCGACGCTGAGAAACGGTGGCGTCGGCAGCGGGTCGGGCAGCGGAAAATAGTGGGCGTCCCCGACGGAAGTAAATTCCGCCGTGGTTTCCAGCGCGGCCCGGTGGCCGTTGTCCCGCCAGGTGAGCACGAGCACGATAAAGAGCACCACCAGCAAGGCGCCGCCGAGGCGCAGGGCGGCCTGGCGGCCAGGAAACTCAGGGGCATCTTCCGCAGGTGGTGTGTCGTTCATGTGGATTCGGCGCGATGTTGCGGCACGACGCCCTGCCGCGCCAAGCTCGCTGATTTCACCCGGCTCGCAAAATCAGCCACGTCCCGCCAAAAATCAGCACCGCAAAGATGAGCAGCAGCACCCAGGAGGTCCAGACATCCACCCGCTTTTCCTGCCCGCTTTTCTCGCGAGAAGCAGCCACCCGCGCCTCCTGCCCGGCGATGCGTTCCCGTTGGGCCAGAACCGCGGTGAGGGCATCCGGCTGATTGAGCGGCTCGACGCGATTGTCGGCCAGCGCCTTGCCGATTTCGCGGTAAGATTGCGTCTTGGATTTCTCCAGGGCTTCCACCTGCTTCTCCAGCTTCTGTTTGTCGCGCTTATGCGTGGCGATCTCGGCAACGAGCGCCGCATCGCTCGCGGCGAAGGTCTTTTCCAGGACGCGCAGGGCCTCGGTTTCCACGGACAGCATGGCGCGGCACTCCGCCAAGTCCACTTCGAGCCGCGGGATTTCGAGCTCCACTGCGGTGAGCTTTTCCTGCCACTCCTTTTCTCGAGCGGGATCGAGATCGTGCGCCGCTGCAGGCGCTGCACTTCGGCGTCCTCCTTGGGAGTGTGGTCGCCCTTGGCCAGCAGGACGCGATATTTCTCCTCTGCGCTCATCCTCTCGCGCTCGAGCGTCGGGATGCGCTCCGCGATTTCCTTGCGCTCCTTTTGCTTCGCGCCCAGTGCGCGCTCCCCTTCCTCCACCGGCCCCACCAATGGATCGCGGACGGCGATGCGGGCCGCGCGCTCGCTCTCGAAGGTAGCCCGTTCCGAGGTCCGTCGCTCTTCCAATTGCTGCAGGCTCAGGCCGCGCGCGGCACTTTCGTTCGTCAATTGTGCCTGGGAGCGCTCGACGTCCGTGACGCGGTCGACATGCTGCTGCGTGCTGCGATCGTAATCGGCCTGCTGCCAGCCGAGCAGGCCGAGCTTGCTCTCGAGCAGCGCCAGCGTGCGCCGTTGCCGCACGAGGCGGATCCGGCAAAACAGGCGGTCGCAAATCCGACCCAGTTCCCGCAGGCCCGGCGCGAGGTAGTTCACTTACTCCTGAGTCGCGCTGAGCCGCGCAAGAATGCTGAGATCCTCCAGCGTCGTGGTGTCGCCGGTCACGGTCTTGCCCGAGGCGATTTCCTTGAGCAGCCGGCGCATGATCTTGCCGCTGCGCGTCTTGGGCAGCATGTCGGCAAAGCGGATTTCGTCCGGCGTGGCCACCGGGCCGATCATCGTGCGGACATGCTTCTTCAAGACGTCACGCAGCTCCGGCTTGGCCTCGACGCCTTGCTTGAGCGTGACGAAGCAGACGACCGCCTGGCCCTTGAGTTCGTCGGGACGCCCCACGACCGCGGCCTCGGCCACGGCGGGATGCGAAACGAGCGCGCCCTCGACCTCGGCGGTGCCGAGGCGATGGCCGGCGACGTTGAGCACGTCGTCGATGCGACCGACGATCCAGAAGTAGCCGTCCTTGTCGCGGCGTGCGCCGTCCCCGGCAAAATACATGCCCTTGAAATCGCTCCAGTAGGTCTTCTTGTAGCGCGTCTTGTCGCCCCAGATCGTCCGCAGCATCGAGGGCCACGGCTTGCGGATGACGAGCTTGCCGCTCACCCCGGCCGGAACTTCCTTGCCGTTGTCGTCGACGATCGCCGCATCGACACCGAAGAACGGCAGCGTCGCCGTGCCCGGCTTCGTGGAAATGGCGCCGGGAATCGGCGTGATCATGTGGCCGCCGGTTTCGGTCTGCCACCAGGTGTCGACGATCGGGCAGCGCCCGCCGCCGATCACGTTGTGATACCACATCCACGCCTCAGGATTGATCGGCTCACCGACCGTGCCGAGCAGGCGCAACGAGCTGAGATCGTATTTCTTCGGCCATTCGTCGCCCCACTTGATGAAAGCGCGGATCGCCGTGGGCGCGGTGTAGAGGATCGTCACGCCGTAATCCTCGACGATCTTCCAGAAACGGCCGTTGTCCGGCCAGTTGGGCGCACCCTCGTACATCAGCGCCGTCGCCCCCATGGCCAGCGGACCGAAGACCACATAGCTGTGACCGGTCACCCAGCCGATATCGGCGGTGCACCAGTAAACGTCCTCATCCCGCATATCGAAGACGTACTTGCACGAGGTGTAGGCGCCGAGGAGATAGCCGGCGGTGCTGTGCAGGATGCCCTTCGGCTTCCCGGTCGAGCCGCTGGTGTAGAGAATGAAAAGCGGGTGCTCGCTGTCGAGTGGGACGGGCGGGCAATCGGCGTCGACGTATTCGACTTCGCGGTGCCACCACACATCGCGGCCTTCCTCGATGTGGACGTCATTGCCGGCGCGCCGGTAAACGATCACGCGCTTCACGGTGTGCCCGCCATCCTTGAGCGCGGCGTCGACATTGGCCTTGAGCGGAACGACCGCCCCGCGCCGATAGCCGCCATCCGCGGTGATGATCGCCACCGCACCGCTGTCCTGCACGCGGTCCTTGATCGATTCCGCGCTGAAGCCGCCGAACACCACCGAATGGGTGATGCCGAGGCGCGCGCAGGCCAGCATGGCCACCGCCGCCTCGGGAATCATCGGCATGTAAATGATGACGCGATCGCCCTTCTTGATTTTGTTGCGCTTGAGCACATTGGCAAAGCGGCAGACGTCGCGGTGCAATTGCTGGTAGGTGATGACGCGGCGCTCGCCGGGCTCGCCTTCGAAAATGATCGCCGCCTTGTTCTTGCGCGGGCCGTCGAGATGCCGGTCGAGGCAGTTCTCCGAGACGTTGAGCTTGCCGCCCACGAACCACTTGGCGAAAGGCTCCTGCCAGTCGAGGACCTTCAGCCACTTCTTGTTCCACTTCAGCTCCGACGCCTCGCGGGCCCAGAATTTATCGGGCTTCTTGATCGATTCGTCCCACATCTTCTTGTACTGCGCGAAGGACTGGATGCGGGCTTTTTTGACGAATTCCTTGGCGGGTTTGAAGACGCGATTTTCGATCAGGTGAGACTCGGGATTGTTGCTCATGGGGTATGGAGAAAAAAGGGAGTCGCTTGTGCTAGCAGCGCGGCTGATGGGCGACAAGGACTGGATTGCAGATTTCCTATCTGGGACTGCTTTTTTACCGGGGGGTGGCAGGCTGTGGGAGGCGCCGGCGAAGGGGCCATGAGACAATGGGACAATGGGACCGGCCTTCGCAAATATTGTCTGATTGTCTCATAGTCGCATTGTCGCGCGCTCAGCGGGTGCGCTCATGCTTTTGCCGCCGCTCCTGCCGCTGCCACTGCGTCCGCTTCCGCTGCGGCGGCCGCCGCTTCCTCCTTGGTGATGCCGAAAGACTTGTAGTCGAATGTCTCCAGAGGGACGCCGAAAAACCGCCGCATCCGCTCGGCTTGCTGCGCGGGGGTCACCACATGGATGCGCTCCAGGTATTCCGGGCGTCGTGCCCAGGCGATTTTCTCCTCGTCGGTGATGTCCTTCCACAGGCGGTGGGGCTCGGGATCCAAGTCGGTTTCCGTTTTCCTCCGCGACCGCTGGCTCGTGCGTTTCATTTCGAGGCGCTCGCGCTGGAGCTGCGCCCGGGCGCGCCGCAACTCCAGGCGCTCGCGGTGCAATTGCAACAGCTCGGCCTGCTGCTCGGCGCGGCGCATCTTCATGAGGTCGGCGCACATCTGGCGCTGTTTCTTCCAGGCCGCCTCGGGTTCCATGGACTCGATCTCCTTGGTGGCGACCACCATCCGGGAACTGAGCCACAACTGGAACACCTCGCTCAGCGGCATGCGTTCCTTCTCCGCGGCCTTGGTTTCCATCGCCCGCTCGTAGAGATGCTCGGCCACGACCAGCGCCTCCTGATACCGCAGCCACTCCTCGTACCCGCCCTTCTTCCATTCCGAGATGTTCTGTTCGCGGATTTCGGTGCCGGCGAAGAAGGCGTCCATCGCGGCGCGCACTTCGGGCAGCTCGTTGAGCCAGACGGTGATGGACCGTCCGGTGGCGCCTGCTTGCAGGCGATGGTTGATTTCTTCCCGGACAGCCTTGGGCAGCCGGGCGATTTTGCCGTTGCGGTAGGGATTACTCATGGGTCGGAACTAGTTGGAACTTTGGGAAAGGAGTGCCAGGAGCCAGGAGCCAGGAGCCAAGTGACAGACGCTTCCGCGCCTGCGGGACTGCGTGGTTCTTGGGAGCTGGCTGCATTGATGGGTCGGAACTCGTCGGAGGTCTCTGTAAACGGGCTTCAGACTTGAAGTCGGAACACCTCACTTTTTGAACCTTGCTGTCCGTATAGTTGAGCGCATGAAGCGTCATATCCATACTATATGAGCGCTTATATAAGCCGAGTCAAATCAAATTTGAGAGGCGAGACTGCATCGAAATTACGTTCCTTCCCGTCGCGCCAAGGAGAGCGTGCGCGGCGGCGAACTCCGGGGAGCGCACCCGTCCCGGGTGCTGGTTTCGGCGTCCCGCCGAAACGAACTTCTCAAGGCGTTCTCTGACCACAGATTCCGTAGTACTACCATGCGGAAAAAAGTTCGTGACGGCGGGACGCCGCCA
>NZ_JBDUCX010000094.1:0-23947 GCF_040003245.1 Chthoniobacter sp. | reverse complement strand
CCACCTGCGACATGTTCGCGGTCAAATGGCTGCTTTCGCGACAATTCCAGATCCGCATTCGCAAGGAGAACTGAGCCCGCTCTCAAATGAGACGTCATGGATATCTTGATCTTTAAGAATGGACAGAATCACGGCCCGTTTCCCGAAAAGGACGTGATCGCTTTCCTCAAATCGGGTCGTTTGACCACGGCCGATATGGGCTGGCGCGAAGGCTGTACGGAGTGGGCACCCCTCTCGAAACTCCTCGAGAATGCCGCTGCCCACATCCCTCCACCCCTCCCCAAGGCGCTTGCCGAGGCGCAACGCGAGACGGGGATACTCCTCGATGCCGAAATCCTCAAGCTTGCCCGCTTGCAAAAGTATCTCATCTGGGTCGTTCTGGCCTCGCTTGCTTCGCTTTTGAATCGGTATCTGGCGATCGGGACCATCATTTTAACGGCGGTTTTCATGTTTCGACTCGCCAAGACTCTGCGAAAACCCGCATGGGGATTCGCCATCGGCGCCTTCATTCCTCTCATTTCGCTGATCCTGCTTTTGGGGCTCAATTCGGACGCCACTGCGGCTCTCCGAAAGCGGGGAATCCGCGTAGGTCTGATGGGGGCGAAGCAAAGCGACCTCGACCAACTTACGCATCCCAATCCGCCCACGCCCAAGACATAACCGTGATTTTTCACCCTCGCACAAGCGTTTTGCCCATCCCTTGTTCACCGAAAAATCTCGTGAATCTCCGCTTCCCGGTGGCACGTTGAACCATGCCTACCCTCGGCCTCGATCTAGTCGAAGACATCCTCGAATTGAAGCGCACCCGCAATGCGGTGATTCTGGCGCACAATTACCAGGTGAAGGAGATCCAGGATATCGCGGATTTCGTGGGGGATTCCCTGGGCCTCAGCTACCAGGCGGCGAAGACTGATGCGGACGTCATCGCCTTCTGCGGCGTGCACTTCATGGCCGAGACGGCGAAGATCGTGAATCCCACGAAAAAGGTCGTCCTGCCCGACCTGGATGCCGGCTGCTCGCTGAGCGAATCGTGCCCGGCGGACAAACTCGCCGCCTATCTCGAAGCGCACCGCGACCAGAATTACTACGTCGTCGCCTACATCAATTGCAGCGCCGGCGTGAAGGCGCTGAGCGACGTGATCTGCACCAGCGGCAATGCGGTCAAGATCGTCCAGCGCGTCCCGGCGGACCGCAACATCCTCTTCGTGCCCGACCAGAATCTCGGCGCGTGGGTGATGGAAAAGACCGGTCGCAAGATGGAGTTGTGGAAGGGCAATTGTTACGTCCATGTCGAGTTCACCCGCAGTTCCATCGAGCGCATCCATGCCGAGTGGCCGGACGCACCGGTGGTCGCCCACCCCGAATGCACCTTTGCCGTGCGCCTGCTGGCCGACGAGGTTTGCTCGACGGAAAAGATGATCACCTACTGCCGGGAATCGCCGGCCGAGGCCTTCATCATCGTCACGGAATCGGGCATGCTCCACCGCCTGCGCCGCGAGATCCCGGGCAAGACCTTCATTCCCGGCCCCACGGACCAATGCGCCTGTGCCGACTGCCGGTTCATGAAAATGAACACGCTGGAAAAGCTGCACGACGCGCTGCTCAACCTCGAACCCGAGATCATCATCCCCGAACCCATCCGCGCCCGGGCCGAGTTGCCGATTCGCAGGATGCTGGAATGGAGCGCCTGATTCTGCTTCGCTCTCTTCCGCGATGCGTTCCCTCCTCCGACTGTTGCTCCTCCTGGCGATCTGCCTGCCCTTGGGCGGTTGCACGAAGAAAGTCGACCCGCTAACCGCGGCCCAACACTTCTTCGAACAAATCGCCGCCGGCCGGGCCGAAGACGCTTATCACAGCGCGGCATTCGGCTTTCAGGCCCAGCGCAGTGCCGTCGTCTTCGCCACCGCGGCCAAGGACATGGGTCTCACTGATTACGTCGGCGGGGAGTGGGGCAAACCGGAGCGCGAGGGCAACACCGTCACCATTCGCGTCAAGCTCCAGACCAAGAGCGGGAAGCCGATTCCCTTGATCGTCACGCTGGTCCGGCAAGCCGGCGAATGGCGCGTCTTTTCGCTCCGCTCGCCACCGGACAAGGACACGGGGATTTCGGAAAACCGCTTCAGCCTCGTCGGCAAGACTCCGTCCTTTGTCGATGCCGTGACAAAACCGATGCCGCCGGAAAATGAAGTCCGCCAGTTGGTGCGGGAAAATCTGCTGCGTTTCAACGAGGCCATCGAATCGAAATCGTTCGACGCCTTTTACGAGGCGGTCTCCGTCCACTGGCAGGATCAGCTCACCAAGGGCCAGCTCCAGCGCGCCTTTCAGCCGTTCATCGACCAAAAAATCAGCCTGGCTGGCATCGCGAACGCTACTCCCGTCTTCGATGAGCCATCGGCCGTGAACAGCGACGGTTTGCTCACGGTCACCGGCCACTACGACACGCAGCCCTACCGTGTGCAGTTCGCGATGAAGTTCTTTTACGAGCTGCCGGCGTGGAAACTTTTCGGTCTCGACGTCAACCTGGTGAAGTAGATGGCGCGGCCCACGCGCGTGATTGTGAAACGTTCGCTCCTTCAGTTCACTGTCTTCCTGCTGCTGGCCACGGCGGGCACCACGCAGGCTGGCGGGCCACGCAATCTCATCCTGGTCGCCGGCCAGTCCAATGCGGTGGGCTTCGACGCCTACGCCGCCGAGTTGCCCGCGGATTCCTCGGACAAGGACGTGCTGTTCTGGTGGCGCTGCGGTGACCCTCCGCCCGACGAGCACGATTCCACCAGTGCCCGTCATTGGACGCATCTTCAGCCGCAGCCCGTGGGGAATCCGATCCTCCGCGATACCAAGGACGGCGGCGAGGCGGGCCCGAAGCTGGCCCGGCAATATGGCAACTTCCGCAAACCGGAGGGCGGCTTCGGCCCGGAGATGGGTCTCGCTCGCGAGTTGCATCGCGAGGAGAACCAACCGCTGGCCATCGTCAAAGTCGCCTTCAGCGGCACGGGGATGAGGACGGATTGGAACCCGCAAGATGCTGGTGATGGCGGAGCCTGTTACCGTGCCTTGGTGGAGGAAACGAAGGCCGCGATCCTCGCAGCCCGGGAGCAGGGCATCGAGTTTCGCCTCCGCGCCCTGGTCTGGGTGCAAGGCGAGAGCGATGCCAATGCCCAGGATGCGCCGGAATACGAGCGGGCGCTCAGCACCCTGCTCGCCGCCCTGCGCCGCGATCTGGAGGCGCCGCAACTCCCCGCCTTGCTCGGCGTAAACACCCATTTTGGTAACGACAAGAACCCATTCATCCCGAAGGTAATCGAAGCCCAGCGGGCGATTGCCACCCAGGACCGGCGCTGCGCCTACGTGGATACCGCCCCGGCGGAGACACTCCTGCCCACCCGCACCCACTTCACGGCGGCGGGCACCCTCGATGTGGGCCAGCGTTTTGCCCGCGCGCTGCTCGCCTTGGAAGCGGCCGCCGCCCCGAAATAGAGCGGGCCTCCGGAATCCCTTTCCGCAGCATCCCTGGCGGATGCCGGTGAACCGCACTTGCGCAGCGGCCCAACTGCTAGCATCTTCGGCCCCTTTTCGATGCTCACCCTCTCTCAAGTCAGCAAATCTTTTGCCGGTCGCACGCTCTTCAGCGATGTCTCGCTGCAGGTCAACCGTGGCGACCGCATTGGCCTCGTCGGCCCCAATGGCGCCGGCAAATCCACGCTCTTCTCGCTGATCCTCGGGGAGGCTTCGCCCGATACCGGCCGCGTGGTCATCGAAAAGAGCGGGACGGTGGGCTTCCTGCCGCAGGAAAGCGCGCCAGCCGGCGACGAAACGGTCCTCGAACTGGCCTGTGCGATTTCCCCGGAGATGGTCAAGGCGCAGCGCACGATCAAGCGTCACGAGCTGGCCGAGACCCACGAGGACGAGGAATATCACGACGCCCTCGCCACGTTCGATGAACTCGGCGGCTGGCAGCTCGAGCCCAAGGCCAAGCAAATCCTTCATGGTCTCGCTTTTCGCGAATCGGATTTCGACCGGCAGGCCCGCACGATGAGCGGCGGCTGGATCATGCGCGCCCACCTGGCGCGTCTGCTCGTCATGGAGCCCGACCTGCTGCTCCTCGACGAACCGACCAACCACCTCGATCTCGAATCGCTCTACTGGTTCCAGGATTATCTTGGCTCGTATCCCGGCGCGATCCTCATGATCTCGCACGATCGCGAATTCCTGAACGCCCTCGTCGGTTCCATCGTCGAGATCGCCCACTCGAAGCTCAATCGTTACCGCGGCAATTGGGACAAATACGTGATCGAGAAAGTGGCGCGCGAAGAGCAGCAACTCTCCGCCTACAAAAACCAGCAAAAGGAGATCGCCTCGCTGCAGGAGTTTGCCGACCGCTTCCGCGCCAAGGCCAGCAAAGCCTCGCAAGCCCAGAGCAAGCTGAAGCAGATCGACCGGATGGAAAAGATCGAGGCACCGCTGAGCCAGGAAAAGACGGTGCACATGCGCTTCCCGCAGCCGCCGCGGTCGGGCATCCGGGCGATCAACATGAAAGACGTCGATTTCTCCTACGGCGATCTCACGGTCTATCGGGGGCTGGATTTTGAAGCGGAGCGCGGCCAGCGCACCGTGCTCGTCGGGCCCAACGGCGCCGGCAAATCCACGCTCCTCAAGCTCCTCGCGGGCAACCTCAAGCCCGACCGGGGCACCGTCGAGCCCGGCTACAATGTGAAGGTGGGCTACTTTTCCCAGCACCGCATGGAGAGCCTCAAGGCGAAGAACACCGTGCTCGAGAGCGTGCAGGACATGCCGAACCCTCCCGGCGAGCAGACGTGCCGCACGGTGCTCGGGTCCTTCCTTTTCCGTGGCGATGATGTCTTCAAGCCCGTCGGCGTGCTCAGCGGCGGAGAGAAGACGCGCCTCGCGCTGGTCAAGCTGCTGCTCGATCCGCCCAATCTCCTCCTCATGGATGAGCCGACGACCCACCTCGATATCGGCTCCATCGACGCCCTGATCAACGCGCTCCAGCAGTACGAAGGCACGCTCATCTTCATCAGCCACGACGTGCATTTCATCCGCGCCATGGCCCGGACCGTCCTGCACATCAGCGCCGGCAAGCTCACCCCCTACGCCGGCGACTACGATTACTACCTGGAGAAATCGAAGGCCACCTCCGCGCGCGCCGCGCTCACCGCGGGCGAAAAGCTGACCAACGCGCAGCCCGCGGCCGCGCCGACCGCGGCGACTTCTGCTTCCGGCAACGCTCCCACGCCGCGCAAGTCGAAGGAACAAAAGCGGGCCGAGGCCGAAGAGCGCCAGGCGAAAGCGCGCGTGCGCAAGGAACACGATACCCGGGTTTCATCCTTGGAAATGCAGATCGCCACGCTCGAGGGCAAACAGCGCGATCTTACTGCTGAACTCGAAAAGCCGGAGACCTACGAAAGCGGAGGTCGCGCCGTGACCATCAACCGCGACCTCATGACCGTGGCCGCCGATCTCGCCCGCGTCACCGCCGAATGGGAAGCGCTGGCCGCGAAGGCCGCTCCCCCCGAGCCCGAGGACCAATCATAAGCAGCCGCGCGCGGGCGTGGGCTGGCTCTTGAGGCGTTCCTCGCAATCCCGCAGCCGCTGCGCGAGAAAGGCTTGTTCGGATTTCAAGTCCGCGAGTTGCGCCGCGCGATGAAAGTGGCTGGCCGCCACCAGGTCGTTGTCCAATTGGGATTCAAACTCTCCCAGCACCGCGTAGAGCAGATAATACGACGAAAGTTCGGCGCGACCTGAAATCGCCTGGACCGCCTTCAACCCCTGGGCCGGGCCGTGCACGTTAGCCACCGCGACGGCGCGGTTGAGCGCGATGACCGGAGAATCGTCCATGGCCGCCAGGCGATCATAGAGCGCGAGGATTTGCCGCCAGTCCGTCGACGCGTCATCCGCCGCGGTATCATGGCACGCGGCAATGCCGGCATGCAGGTGATACTCGCTCAACTCATCGCCGGCGGCGGAGCGGCCCAGATGCATGATCCCGCGCGCGATCATCTCGCGATTCCAGAGGCTGCGATTCTGTTCCTTGAGGCGCAGGATATTTCCGTCGCTATCCACGCGGGCGGGCAGGCGCGCGCCGTTCAGGAGCATCAGCGCGAGCAAGGCATGCGTGCGGGGCTGATTTCCCGCCGGGTGCTCCGCGAGCAGCGTGGTGAGGCGAATCGCTTCGGCACAGATGTCCTCGCGCACCAGAGTCTCCCCGCTGGAGGCCTTGTAGCCTTCGTTGAAAAGCAGCAGGAGCGTCTGCCGGACACCGTCGAGGCGGCTCGCCAGTTCCGGGCCGCACGGAATCTCAAAGGGGATTTTCTGCTCCTGGATGCGCTGCCGGGCCCGGGTCAGGCGCTTGGCGATCGCGGCTTCGGTCGTCAAAAATGCCGCGGCGATTTCCGTGGTGCCCAAACCGCAGAGCGTCTTGAGGGAAAGAGCGGCCTGCGAGTCCGGCGGGATGAGCGGATGACAGCAGGTGAACATGAGCCGCAAGCGGTCATCCTTGATCTCGCCGTCCAACGATGGCGGATCCTCCGCGTCACCGGCCTGCCCTTCCACTTGGGCGATGATCTCCGGTTGCTTTTCGTGGAAGCGTTTCTCGCGGCGCACCAGGTCCAGCGCGAGATGCTTCGCCGTCTGCATGAGCCACGCGGCGGGGTTCTTCGGGACGCCCTGGTAGGGCCAGGTCTGCATCGCGCGCACCAAGGCCTCCTGCACCACGTCCTCCGCCATTTGCAGGCGGTCAGCGCCAAAGATGCCGGTGAGCACCGAGACCAGCTTGCCCGATTCCTGGCGGAAGAGATGCTCCGTCAGTTGCGGAACATCCGCTTCCGAGGCAGTGGGCGATGGCGCTTTCCCGGCGGCTTCCACGGACAAATCAAGCGTGGACGAGGGCGGGCTTCGCGGCCATCTCGCTGGCCGCGCAACGCGCGAGCAACGGGCGAACTTCCACGGTCGTCCCGTAACTGAGCGTCGGGCATTCCTGCGCGATCTCCGCGGCTTCCTCGAGGCTGCCCACGGTGAGCAGGAAATAGCCGGCGACGGACTCCTTGGCCTCGGCGTAGGGGCCGTCGACCACATTCTTCATTTTGCCGGAGACAACCTTCGAGTCGGGGCCCAGCGACTGGCCGCCCTTGCAACGGCCTTCTTCGATGAGACGGTTGAACCACGCCATCCACACCGTCATGGTCTTTTGAATTTCGTCCGGGGAGAGGCCGCGATGCCAGTCGGCGCCACGGAAAAGGAGGAGGTAATCGGATTTTTCGGAGGTGGAGTTCATGGTTTTTTAAAAAGTGTTTTCGGCCATGGCGGCGCGCAGAACGGATGGATCCCCACCCACCATGAAGTCCGCAATGGCCTCCACCGGCGCCGCCGCCAATTGGCTGGCCAGGCAGCGCGCTGGCATCGGTCGCACTTCCACCGTCGCCCCATGAGCGAGCGTCGGGCATTCGCGGGCGATCTCGATCGCTTCCTCGAGATCGTCGACTTCGAGAAGGAAATAGCCGGCGACGGCTTCCTTCGCTTCGGCATACGGCCCGTCGGAGACTTTCCCCCCTTTGCCGGAAATAATCTTCCCGGTGCCGCTCAGGGAACGCCGGGCCTTGGATCGCCCTTCATCAACGAGACGGTCCGACCAGGCCATCCAGGCGATCATGACCTCCTTGATTTCACCGGAGGTGAGACTGCGGTGCCAGTCGGTGCCGCGGAAGAGGAGGAGATATTCGGATTTTGTAGATGCGGAATTCATCGCGAGTTATTTATGCGCTTCGGCTTCGGCCAGGCCTTTCAAGTCCGCCAGGCCCTTCTCAAACATCGGCCCGCACATCTTGTCGCAGTCCATGAAGAGGCTCACGGCCTTGGTCACAAAGTTGTAGGTCCCCGTCATCGTCCAGGTGACCACCGTCTGGTCGCCGGCGGGCTTGAAGGTAAATTCCACCTGGTTCGTCCCCTTGAAAGGCTTGAGGAAATCGAGCCGGTAGCCGAGCAGTTCGTGCGGTTTGCTCTCGGTGCAGGTCATGCTCCCTTCCCCAGCCTGCGCATTCCCGGCCCAGGAGAAGCTGGCGCCCAGACCGGACTCCGGTCCGGAATAAGTCATTTTCGCCGCCGGATCGATTTTGGCGAAGGGCGACCACTCCTGCATCTGGTGCAGATTGCTCACGTGCTCGTAGATGATCGCCGGCGGCGCACCGATGGTGGCGCTGCGGGAGACGCGAAAATTCGCGGGCCGCGTGGCGATGACGATGACCAGGACGACTACGAGCAGAAGCAGACCGAGGAAGATGTATTTCAACATACGATGGATTCTTGGTTCAGTTCAGCAATCCGGCGAAGGCCTTGCGCCCGCACCAGAGCAGGTAGAGCGCGAGCGCAACAATGACGATGGTCATCGGATCGGGGATGGTCTTGGCGACCAAGGTCTGAAACGCGAGAATGTTGAGGATGATCGGACCGAGCACGAGCAGGCCAAAGTTCCGAGTCCGCGGAATCGCAACCAGAATGCCACCAATCAGCTCGCAGATTTTCACGAAGGTCATGTAGCCCGTGGAAAAGAAAACCTGATTAAACAGCGCAACCGGTGAGCCTTCCGGCAACGGAGGCATCTTCACGAGGTGGAACAAGACCACAACGCTGGCCATGATGAAGAGCAGGCCGAGCAGGACACCGGCGATGGTAGGGAGGTATTTCATAAGATGGTTAAGAGACTGCCATTTTCGCGAGTTCCGCCTCAATGCGGTCGAAGTTCTGTTCGTTGGCCGGCTCGACGAACTGGCGGATCGCCTGCAAGTGTTCGGCGGTATCGAAGCGCATCTGCCACGTGAGTTGCGTCTTCGCACCGCGTTCCTCGAGCAGGATGGTCATCTGGAATTCATGGTTCGGGTCGTCGACGTGCTGGAAGACGATTCGCTCCGGGGCGACGATTTCGTCGAAGACGCTGTGGTTCGGGTAATCGGTGCCATCCGGACCGTGCATGATGAAACGCCAGTGGCCGCCGGGCCGGAAGTCGTACTCGTGAAAGGTGTTCCGGAAGCCATTCGGCCCCCAGCACCGTGCGAGATGCTCCGGTTCGCGATAGAGGCGGAAGACGAGGACGCGCGGCGCGTCAATCAGACGCGTGGTGAGGACAGTTTGGTCGTCCAGGTTCGGGGTCGCAGTGGTGACGGTGCTCATGGGATTACTTTTGGATCACTTCCGCGAGGTAATCGGTAAGCTGATCGAGCGTGCCCGTCCAGCCCTGCTGCATGCTGGCGTGGCTTTCGTTGAAGGTCTGGCGCTCTTCTTCGGTCGCGCTGGGCAATGGTCCCCAGCGCACCGTGAGCTTCGTCCGGCCGCCCTCGTCGTCGAAAGTGATCGTGGTCAGCAACTCCAGTGGCCAGGTCGGGCTCAAGGGGTGGCGGACCACCTCTCCCGCGGCATTCGAGAAGCCATCGACAAACACGAGCCGTTCGGGCGCCGCCACTTCGCGGTAGACGAATTTGCCCCACATCTCCTGCCCGTCCGCCGAGCGCAGGCAGTAGTGCATGCCGCCCCCTGGGCGCAAGTCCATGTTGCACACGGGAGAGGTGAAGCCTTTCGGCCCCCACCAGTGCTTCGTGTGTTCCGCATCGGTCCAAACTTGGAAAACGAGTTCACGGGGTGCGTCGAAGATGCGGGAAATCACGAAGTCGCGGCAGGCGGCTTCGGTCGTAGGAGTGCTATGGGTGGCGGTCATGGTGTTTCTCTGAAGGAGGCCGGTTCGATTACCCTTCTAAAACGAACGGGCGGCTCCCTTCTGGACATCAAACTGAAAAAAATTTTGAAATCGCTGCCGTTCCTCTTTTTCTGCTGGGGAAATGACCCGGGGCGACGCAAGGTTCCCGGCAGCACATCGGCATGACCCCTTCCCTCGCGGCCCAAACGAGCATCGTTTTCGACCCGATCCTGCCGATCGGCGCGGTCGTGCTGCTCGGGCTGGCCATGACCACCCTGACCATTGCCATCTATCGCCGCGTGGGCACCCGGCTCTCGGTGGGGCAAAGCGGGACGCTGCTGCTTTTCCGCCTGCTCGGCGTGGCGCTGGTACTGCTGCTTTTGCTCCAGCCATCGCGCGTTGAGGAGATTCCACCGCCCTTGACAAATCGCGTGACGCTCGTAGCCGTGGACGACTCGCGCAGCATGGCGCAGAAGGACGTGGAGCAGGGCACGCGATCCCAAGCCGCGCGCGCGCTGCTGGCGGATGCGAGCCTCGTGAAGCCCGATGGCACGCCGGCCGACCACGACACGCGGCTGTTCCAGTTCGGCGAAGATGCCACGCCCATGAAGAGCGTGGCCGATCTCAAGACCGCCGGCGCGAGCACCCGCGTGCATCGCTCGATCTCCACGATCATCTCGTCGCTGGGCGCCAACGATTCCGCCCGCGCACTACTCATCTTCAGCGATGGCCACGACTTTGAACTGACCAACCCGGCCAAGACCGGCTTTCTCGCCCGCCAGCGCGCCGTGCCCATCTACGCCGTGGCGCTGGGCAAGCAGGGCACGGTCCGCGACGTGAGCGTGCGCATCACCAGCTACCAGCCCTACTGCTACGTGAAGCAAAAGGCGCGCATCAGCGGCGCATTGCGGCTCATCGGCTGCGAATTGGAGACACTCAATGTGGAACTCGTGCGCGGCGACCAGGTCGTGCAAACGCAGAAACTGCACGCCGGCGATGAGCCGGAAATGGCGGTGAACTTCGATGTCACCGAGCCGGCGGTCGGGCAGTACGAATACGAGATCCGCGTCACCCCGCTGCCCAACGAGGCAGACACGGAAAACAACCGTGCACTGACTTATCTCAACGTCATCGACCAGCAGATCCAGGTGCTCTTCCTCGAGGGCTCGCCCTACTGGGACACCACTTTTCTCCAGCGTTCGCTGATGCGGAACGACAAGATGAATGTCGATAGCATCGTGCAATATGCCGACGGCAAGGCGCGCGTGGTGCGCAAGAAGCCTGGCGAGACGGAACTGAAAATCCCTGCGACTGCCGATGAATGGCGCCGCTACGACGTGGTAGTGCTCGGCCGCTCGGTGGAGAAGCTGCTCGGCACCGAAGCTCTTCGCCAGCTCGAGGATTACGTGAAAAACCACGGCGGCACGGTCATTTTCAGTCGCGGGCGCGCTTTCGGCAATGACACGCCGAACGAATTGGAGCCGGTCATCTGGTCCGCGCAACCGACCGAGCATGTGCGGCTACAGGTGGCACGCGAGGGGCAGGCGCTCGCCCCTTTCCGCACGATCACCGGACCGGGCAGCGCGGACAATGTGCCCGACCTCATCGCCAGCTACGGTGTGACGGAAAAGAAATCCCTCGCCGCGACGCTGGCCACTGCCCAGGCCGCGGACGGGGGCGAAGCCGTGCCGGTGATGGTGCACCGCCGCTTCGGGGAAGGCCAGGTGCTCAGCGTGGGGGTGGATGGGCTCTGGCGCTGGGCCTTCAACGCGAAGATCGAAGGGGTGAACACGCTCTTCGACCGTTTCTGGGACCAGATGATTCTCTGGCTCATGGCCGGGCGCGATTTTCTGCCCACGCAGCAATTTGCCCTGCGCGCGAACTCCGCCAATATCCCGCTCGGCGAGAAGATCTATTTCCGCGCCATCGTCCGTGACAGCACCGCGAAGAAACTCGCCGCGGACATCCCGCTGACCGTCCACCGCGACAAGGACGAGGCAGGACATACGACCCTGCGCCCGGACGCAACCGCCGCCGACAAGCTCACGGCCGAGTTTCTCGCCCCGAAACCTGGGAAGTATACCGCCACGGCGAAGTTCCCCGATGGCACGACCCAGACCGCGCGATTCGTGGTCTTCGACGACAATCTCGAGCAGACCGAGGTGGCCACGGATTCCGGCTATCTCCGCAAACTGTGCGAAAGCAGCGGCGGCCGACTGCTCTTGCCCAGCGAACTCAACAAGCTCCTCGATGAATTAAAGAACGACAAGTTTGATTCCTCCCCGATCCGCAAACTGACCAGTGCGTGGGACCGCGTGTGGATCTTCTGGCTCATCGGCTTGCTCTTCGGCGTGGACTGGTATCTGCGCCGCCGCTGGGGCTTGGCCTGAGAAGACACCGGGCGTGCCGCGCCGATGGTTACCCCGTCGGTCGGGCAGATGGAGATTCTCCTGCGCGAAACACGAGGCGGCATTCCGCCCGGCGAGCCCGGCGTGGCGTAGATCTTCTCTAGGTGCCGCTTCACCGTATGGACGCTGATCCAGAGGATCTGGGGGGCAATTTGCGTGATCGAATACTCTATCGCCGGTCGGCCGATTTTTCAAACCACAGACGGCCGTGATTGGGGTGTAAAACGATGAATAGCGGAAAGTGAATTTGGCCGACTCAAAGCTAAGTGGCAAAACGTCGGCTGAGTGCTGCGCACAAATACTTATGCTATTCAAACTATCGACGGACAAAACGGTGACCCAGGCGGCGACTGCTTTACAGGCAGCTGTGCAGGCCAACCACTTCGGCGTGATGCAGGTTCATAATCTTACCGAGACCATGGCGAAGAAGGGGGTCGAGTTCGCCCACGAGTGTCTCATCTTTGAAGTTTGCCAACCGCAACAGGCGAAGAAAGTTCTCGAACAAAACATGGGGGTCTCCACCGCGCTGCCCTGTCGGATTTCCATTTACGAGGAGGGTGGAAAGACGGTCCTGGCAACACTGAAACCGACCGCGCTGCTGGCGATTTTCAATGTGCCGCAGTTGGAGCAAGTGGCGCAGGAAGTGGAGAGAACGATCCTCAAAATTATGAACGAAGCGGCAAGCTGATAGGCGCATGCCGACTTGACCGGTTCATATTGTAGCGCTATATGAGCCTACAGCAATATGAACTCCCTCACCCAGCCGCCTGCCAGACAGAACCGTGCCGCGCTCGAAAAGATCGCCCACAGTTTCAGAGCGCTTTCCGAGCCGACGCGGCTCTTGATTCTTCAGGAACTCAAGTCGGGGTCCAAAACCGTGAATGAACTGGTCGAAGCCATCGGGACTTCCCAGCCGAATATCTCCAAACAACTCCGGGTATTGTTTGACGGCGGGTTTATCACCAAGGAACAGAAGGGCATCTTCGTACACTACGAAATGCAGGGTGACTTTGTCCTTCGGCTCTGCGACCTCGTTTGCGACCGCCTGAATCAGCAGGCCCGCGCGTCCCTCACTCACTACTCGATCTAAAACCGCAATTGCCGGTCAGTTCCGGACAATTCCTGCAAAGTATATAACCAAATGACGATTTAGTTTTACGCACTTCCAAACACCCTATGAATCCTCCCCCATCCTCCGCCGACAAAGTCTCCATCGTGCTCTTCTCCGGCACCACCGACAAACTCATGGCTGCCACCGTCATCGCCAGTGGCGCCGCGGCCATGCAAAAACAGGTGACCATTTTTCTCACCTTCTGGGGGCTCATGGCCTTTCGAAAGGGTGCGAAGGAACAACCGCCGCGCATCAGCACGGATTTCGCCGACTTCGCCGACTTCGCCGATGCGGCGATGCAGGCCATGCAGGCGAAGAAAGTGCCGCATTGGCTCGACACCCTCCGCGACGCCATGGATCTCGGCGATGTGAAGGTGAAAGCGTGCGGGCTCACGATGGACCTCTTTGGACTCAAACTCGAAGACCTCGAACCGGTGGTGAGCGAAGTCACCGGCGTCGGCTCTTTCGTCGAGGACAGCACCGGCGGACAGACCCTCTTCATCTAACCACCCCCAAACATCATGGAACACATCACCATTACCCGTGAGAGCGACGCCCGAGGTAGCTTCTGCCCCGGCCCGCTCATGGAACTCATCCGTATCGTTCGCGACGCCAAAGTCGGCGACGTGCTCGCCGTCATCTCCAGTGACGACGGCAGCAAGAAGGATATCCCGCTCTGGCTCACGAAAGCGAAGCACGAACTCCTCGGCACCGAGTCGGTCGAGGGTGCCACCCGTTTCATCTGCCGCAAAACGCACTGACCGATGCCAAAGATCCTCATTCTCGGCGGGGGCACCGGCGGCACACTGCTCGCCAACCTTCTCGCCCGCAGCATCGGCAGCCAGGCAGCGATCACCGTCGTCAGCTCCCAAGTGCAGCACTACTACCAGCCCGGCTGGCTCTACGTGCCGTTCGGTCAACAGGATCCGCGGTCGCTCAGCCGGCCGGAGCGCGAACTGCTCAACGACAAAGTCGAACTCGTCCATGGCGACATCCGCGAACTCGATGCCACCGCGGAAACCGTGACGCTCGCCGATGGCACCCGCCTTGATTACGATTTTCTCGTGATCGCCACCGGCTCACAAGTCGCGCCGGAAGACGTGCCCGGGCTGGTCGAAGGTGCCCACCATTTCTACACACACGAAGGCGCGAGCCGCCTCTTCGGCGCGCTCCAGGAGTTCGACGGAGGCAAGATCGTCGTTGGTGTGGGCGGCCTGCCCTACAAATGCCCGGTCGCTCCACTCGAGTTCACGTTTTTGCTCGAGGACTTTCTCACCAAGCGGGGTCTGCGCGACAAGACCGAGATCACCTATACCTTCCCGATCGGTCGCTGCTTCACGATCGAGACAGTTGCGGAAGTCGCGCAGCGTTTCCTCGATGATCGCGGCATCAAGGTGGAGACATTCTTCAACCTCGAATTGATCAAGCCCGCAGAGCGCATCGCCGTCAGCATGGAAGGCACTGAGTTGCCTTACGATTTGTGTGTGATGATCCCGCCCCATCGCGGCGCGAAGTTCCTCCAAGGGCATGCCCTCGCTGATGGGCGCGGTTGGGTAAAGACCGATCGCGCGACCTTGCGCGTCCCCGGCCACGATCAAATCTGGGCGCTGGGCGACACCACCGATCTGCCGATCAGCAAAGCGGGCAGCACCGCGCACTTTCAGGCCTCCGCCATCGCCGAACAAATCGCCGCAGCCGTGGAGCACCGCGAACCCGACGCCAGGAAAGCGACCTACGAAGGCCACGTCATGTGCTTCCTCGAAGTCGGCCACAGCAAGGCGACCATCCTCGATTTTGACTACAGCGGCCCGCCGCAGCCCAAAACCCCGAATGCGCTGATGCACTACCTCAAGATGGCCTTCAACAAAGCCTACTTTCACATCGTCCCGAACGGCTGGGTCTGAGCCGTATTTTGTCAACCAACCTTCCCCATGAAAACCGAATCCATCGTCTTTACCGTTGCCGGCAGCCTCATCCTCACGAGCCTCGCGCTCGCGCACTGGGTGGACCAACGCTGGCTGTTGCTCACCGTTTTCGTCGGTTTGAACCTCTTCCAATCCGGGTTCACCGGCTTCTGCCCGCTGCAGCGTATTCTGCTTAAGTTCGGCGTTCCCAAGGGCGGTTGCTGCACCGGCGACGCACGCAAAAATTGATCCAGGCACGATCTGCTATCCCTCGTGATTTCCCTGCGCAACATGTCCGTATTTCGCGTCGCCGTCCCCGCCCTGCTGATCACCGCCCTATGGAGTGCCGGTTGCAGCAAACACGGGGCATTGGCTGTCCATGAGCCGTTGGCGAGTGTCCCAGTGCGCGTCGTCGCGGTCGAGAAAGTGACCCGTCCCGCGAACGAGGAAGTCGTGGGCAACGTCCAGGCCAAATTGCACGCGGCCATCGAGGCGAAAGTGACCGGACGCATGGAATCGCTGCTGGTCGCGCCGGGGCAGCTCTTGAAAGCCGGAGACCTCATCGCGCAGCTCGATGCGCGCGAGATTCAGGCCAGGCTCGACCAGGCCCTCGCCGTACGCGAGCAAGCGACGCGGGACCTCGAACGGGCGCGTGATTTGTTCGCGAAAAAGATCAATACGCAGGCGGAACTCGACGGTGCCCAGGCCCGTGAGCGCGTGGCCGTCGGCGCGGTAAAGGAAACAGAGACGATGCTCGGTTACACCAAAATCGTTGCGCCCTTCAACGGTGTAGTCACGCGCCAGCTCGCCGACGTCGGCGACCTCGCGACGCCCGGCAAGCCGATCGTCGAGATGGAGAATCCGGACGCGCTCCGCTTTGAGGCCGATGTGCCTGAGGCCCTCATCGGCCACGTCAAGCTCGGCGCGAAGCTCCCCGTCCGCATCAGCGCCGTGCCGACGCCGATCGCAGGCACGGTCGTCGAAATGGCCCCGGTTGCTTCTCCGGCCAGCCGCACTTTCCTGGTGAAGCTCGATCTGCCGCCCACCGAGGGGGCGCGCAGCGGACAGTTTGGCCGGGTGTTGGTCCCGACGGGCGAGAGCCAGACGATCCGTGTGCCTGCCGCCGCACTCATCAGTCGAGGGCAAATGGAGACCGTCTTCGTCGCCGCCGACCACCACGCGCAACTGCGCCTCGTGCGCAGTGGCAAACGCCTCGACGGCGAAGTCGAACTGCTCTCCGGCATCAGCCCCGGGGAAAGCGTCGTCATTGAGGGCGCCGATCAATTGCACGATGGCCAGCCGATCACCTTGAAACCATGAACGCTACCGCTCATCTCTCCGCCGATGATCGAGGGATCGTCCTCGACTGCCCACAGTGCCACCGCGCCAATCGCGTTCCCTTTGTCAGGCTGAACCAGAGCGGCCACTGCGGAAGCTGCAAGGCCGCCCTCACACTTCCTTCGCTGCCGGTGGAGATCGATTCCGTCGCCAGCTTCTCCGCACTCATCCGCACCGCCTCACTGCCGGTGCTCGTGGATTTCTGGGCGCCGTGGTGTGGTCCTTGCCAGATGGTCGCGCCGGAAGTTGCCAAGGCCGCGGCACTCGCCGCTGGCGAGTTGCTCGTCGTAAAAGTGAATACCGAATCGCAGCCGGGTATCGCCGGGAGCATGGGCATTCGCTCGATCCCGACTTTCGCGGTCTTTGTCGCCGGGCGTGAAGTGGAGCGTACTTCGGGCGCTATGTCCGCCGCGCAACTTCGCGATTTCGCTCTTCGCGCAGCCAGCAAACGGAGGGCCGGCACGTGACACGAGTCATGGTGGCCATCGCCATTGGCGCCTCGGCCGGCGGGGTGTTCGGCTACTTCGGGAAATGTGCTTCCGGTACCTGCCCGTTGCTGTCGGCCTGGTGGCGCGGCGCCCTCTACGGCGGAACGATAGGCCTGCTCTTTGGTCTTTCCGGACGATGAGCGACGAACCGCCAATATCGGCGCCCGCGGGCCTCGCCGGTCGCATCGCCCACGCGTTCATCAATTCAAAACTGACGCCCCTCATTGTCATTGCGGCCGTGCTCCTGGGGATGGCGGCGATTCTCCTGCTGCCGCGCGAGGAGGAACCTCAGATCAAGGTGCCAATGGTCGATGTGCTGGTGAGCATGGCCGGCTTTACCGCCAAGGAAGTCGAGGAACGCGCCTCGCGGCCGATGGAAAAATTGCTCTGGGAGATTCCCGGCGTGGAATACATCTACTCCACGTCGCGCGATGGTGAGAGCCTCGTCATCGTCCGGTTCAAGGTCGGCTCCGACCCCCAGGCGAGCCTCGTCGCGCTCACGGAAAAGCTCCGCACCAACTTCGATCGCATCCCGCACGGTGTCAGCGCCCCGTTGGTGAAGCCGAGGTCGATCGATGACGTGCCGATTCTTGCGCTGACGTTTCACAGCGCGCGCTACGATCATCTTGCACTGCGACGGCTCGTGGCCGAGGTGGACGACGCGGTGAAAGCCGTGCCTCTCGTCGCCGAGACCGCGATCATTGGCGGTGCGCGGCGCCAACTGAGGGTGCTGCTCGACCCAGTGCGACTTGCCTCGCGCAATCTCAGCGCGGCCGGTCTTGTCCCCATGCTTCAGCAGGCGAACCGACAGTATCGCTCGGGCGGGCTCACGACGAACAATCAGGAGTTCATCATCGAAACAGGCGCCTTCCTGACCAGTGCAGAGGATGTGGGCAACGTGGTCGTCGGCGTCTTTGGCGGGCGGCCGGTGTATCTGCACGAGGTCGCGGACATCGTGGATGGCGCTGAGGAACCATCGAACTACACCTTCTTCGGGCGGGGAGCGGCTCGCTCGTCCGCGCCGGATGAGGAACCCGCCGTCACACTCAGCGTTGCCAAGCGGCCCGGTGCGAACGCGATTTCCGTCGCGGAAGATGTGCTGCGGAAGGTCGACACGCTCAAAGGCACACTCATTCCACGGGATGTCGAGGTCTCCATCACGCGCCACTACGGCGAGACTGCCGCGGACAAATCCAACGAACTTCTGCTTCACATGGGCATCGCGATCATCGGTGTTTCGCTGCTCATCTGGCTCACGCTCGGCTGGCGTGAATCGGGCATCGTCGCCATCGCCATCCCGGCCACCCTGGCGCTCACGTTGCTCGTTTTCTACCTGCTCGGCTTCACCCTGAACCGCATTACGCTTTTCGCGTTGATCTTCAGCATCGGCATCCTCGTCGATGACGCGATTGTCGTCGTGGAAAACATCGTCCGCCATTTCCATCTGGCGCAAAACAAGGGTCGAAATTGGTCGGACATCGCCGTCGAGGCCGTGAGCGAAGTCGGCAATCCGACGATCCTCGCGACGTTCGCCGTCATCGCGGCGGTGCTCCCGATGGCTTTCGTGGGCGGACTGATGGGGCCTTACATGCGACCGATTCCGATTGGCGCGAGCACCGCCATGATCTGGTCGCTGGCTATCGCCTTCATCGTCACGCCTTGGGCCTCGATCCGCATCCTGCGCTGGGGTGAAAAGTATTCCAAATTGACCGAGGGCACCGCACCCGTCCAGGCCGCGAGCCATTTCGCGCATGAGGAGGATCTCTTCACGCGGCTCTATCGGCGCGTGATGGGGCCAATGATCGCGACGCCGTTCTGGCGCTGGCTTTTTCTCGGCTCGATCACCACGCTGCTGCTGGCCGCGATGGCGACCGTCGGCTTCGGCTGGGTGAAGGTAAAAATGTTGCCCTTCGACAACAAGAGTGAGTTTCAGGTCATCCTGAACATGCCCGAGGGCAGCTCGCTCGAAAATACCGCGCAGGCGGCGCGGGAGATCGCCGCCACCGTGCGCACCGAACCGGAAGTCACCGACTACCAGATTTACGCCGGTGTCGCCTCGCCGTACAATTTCAACGGGCTGGTGCGGCACTACTTTCTGCGCAGTGGCGCGAACGTCGCGGATATTCAGGTGAACCTCGTGTCGAAGGGTGACCGCAAGGCCCAGAGTCACGACATCGCCAAGCGGGTGCGCCCGCGGATCGCGGAGCTCGCCGCGCGCTACGGTGCGCGGGTGGCCGTCGCCGAGGTGCCGCCTGGCCCGCCGGTGCTGCAAACGCTCGTTGCGGAGATCTACGGCCCCACCGAATCGGACCGCCACGCGCTGGCCCGCAAGGTGCGCGACATTTTCACAAGCACGCCGGGTGTCGTCGATGTGGACTGGTATGTCGAAGCCGACCAACCGAAGGCGCGCTTCATCATCGACAAGGAAAAGGCCGCCCTGCACGGCATCAGCGCGGAAACCATTTCCCAGACGCTGCGCATCGCCGTCGGCGGCGAGTCGATCGATTTGCTCCACCTGCCGCGCGCGAAGGAGGACGTGAACATCATGCTCGAGCTGCCGCGCTCCGCCCGGACCACGCCCGACGAATTGCTCGCCCTGCGCGTGCGTTCCGGCGACGCCAATGCGCTGCCCGAACCCGGCACGGCGGGCACCGCGCCGCTCATCCCGTTGCGCGAGTTGGTGCACATCGAACAGGCCACGACGGAGAAGAGCATCTACCACAAGAATCTCCTGCCCGTGACCTACGTCATCGGCGATGTGGCCGGCGTGATCGAGAGCCCGGTCTACGCCATCGCGAAAATGAACGACGCGCTGGCGAAACTCGACACCCGGGAATTTGGCGGCGACGGCTCCGCGCTGCCGATCTTCAACGCCGTCCAGCCCTTCACCGACGCGAAACCGGCAATGAAGTGGGACGGTGAATGGCACATCACCATCGAGGTGTTCCGCGACCTTGGCTCAGCCTTCGCCGCCTGCCTCGTGCTGATCTACGTGCTCATGGTCGGCTGGTTCCGCAGCTTCCTCACGCCGCTCATCGTCATGGTCGCCATTCCGTTCTCGCTGGTCGGTATCATGCCTGCACACGGGCTGCTCGGCGCGTTCTTCTCGGCTACATCGATGATCGGTTTCATGGCGGGCGCGGGCATTGTGGTCCGCAATTCCATCATCCTCGTCGATTTCATCGAGCAGCGGTTGGCCGAGGGCATGCCACTCGCCGAAGCCGTCGTCGATGCGGGTGCCGTGCGCTTCCGCCCGATGCTCCTGACTGCGCTGGCTGTGGTCGTCGGCGCGAGCGTCATCCTTTCCGACCCGATTTTCAAAGGCCTCGCCATTGCGCTCATGGCCGGGGAGATCGCCTCGCTCCTCATCAGCCGCATGGCGGTGCCGGTCCTCTATTTCATGGCAAACAAGGAGGTCCGGCGTGGCAACAAGGCCTGATGCTCAATAACCCGCCCGCTTTCATCCGTCCGGATGATTCCGGGACCCACCGCCTTTTCCAATGGCTTGGGGAAACCGCGCGCGAGGGCGCTACGGACCAGGCACTCGCTCTCGATCACCGTCTCGTTCGCTCCGGCGCAAGCGCCACGCTTCGGCGAGGTTCCACACGTCGTGATGATACCGGCGCAACACGGCAGTCATGGCTATCTCCTCGAGCAAGCCAGCCACGAAGATCCACAGGGCGATAGAGAGCGGAACCGTCGTGCCGGCGAAGAGCAGAGCGAGAATGCCGAGCAGCAGCGAAAGGCCGGTGAGCTTCGCGAGGAATGAATGGTAGCTGGTCATTTTTCGGAAACGCCAAAAGCAAAACGCCCAGCTCAGCACTTGCAAAGCCATGGCGATCCCAAACGGCCACGCCAGCGGCATGATCAGCGCGCGATAACCGACCCACAACCCGGCCAGCAGGCAAATGAATAGCCAGACATCCGCACAGCCATCGGCCAGCCGCAGCCGCAGCGTGACGACCCCGAGCTTGCGCGCGATGACGCCATCGTAGATATCCGAAAGCACCGCCGCGATATAGAGCCAACCCGCGAACATTGCTCGGTGCTCTATGAGCAGCCACGCGATGACCGGCGCCAGCACGACGCGCGACGCGACGAGCAGGGCGGGAATCCATTTCATTGACTCGCATTTCATCCGCTCGCCGCCCTGCACGCAATCGTGAAGGGCGGTGGGCGATCAGCCATCCACGATCAGCTCTTCTGTTCCGGTTGATGAATGCCAAAGGGAGTGCCGAGCGGGTCGGTGAGCACGGCGATGCGCCCAATGGTCGGAATGTCCTTCGGTGGCATGCATAGCTTCGCCCCGAACTTTTCTGCCTGGGCCGCGCTGGCGTCGCAATCCGCCACGGTGATGTAGGCGAGCCAGATGGGCGGGGTGCCGGGTTGTTGCTGGGGCATCATGCCACCCACGCCTTTCTCGCCCTGGCGGAAGATCGTGTACGGCACGGCGCCAGGGAATGGGGATTCCGTCCAGCCGAAGAGCTGGGTGTAAAATTTTCCGGCCACGCCGACGTCGGAAGTGAGGAGCTCATTCCAGCAGAACTGGCCCACAGGCATTGATGGCGCCGGTTCCGCCTCGGCCGGCGCAAAAAGTTTTTCCAATTTGTCGAAGCAGCCGTTCCAGCCGCGCACGTGGTTATCGCGACTCTTCGCGCTGGGCAACCGCTCGTGGGTCAGTTGCACGTCGGTGCCGCCGTCGAGTTCGAGAAAATCCACGGACACCTGGGTTACCGTCTTGTCCCAATCCTCGCCGATCCACTGCCACGTCAGCACGAGCCGCTCCGGGGTGCGCACTTCGAGATACTCGCCCTGCACGTCGACTTCGCTGCCGTCGGACGTCTTCATGCGCACCTCGTACTTGCCTCCCTGGCGCGCATCGACCCTTACGCGCAAGCACTGGCACGGGCCGGGCCCCAGCCATTTCGTGAGATCCTCGGGTTGGACAAAGGCGGCGAAAACCCGCGCGCGGGGCGCCGGGATGAAACGCCGCACGTGCAGCGTGGTGATGGGGTTGGAAGGAGTCATGGTCGTTTTTTGGTTTTCGGTTTCTTCGTGGATTTGATCTGCGGTGAAAGTTTGGCCTCCTCCGCCAGCATCGCCGCCAGGCGGTCGAAGCTGCCCTCCCAAAACCTCCGGTGCTGCTCCAGCCATTGCGCGGCGGCGGCCATCGGCTCCCCCGCCAGCGAGAGGAAATGCGTGCGCCCCGCGCGGCGGCGGCGGACCAATCCTGCACTTTCCAGCACACGCAAGTGCTTCGAGACCGCCGGCAAGGACATGCGAAAGGGCGCGGCGAGATCCGTGACGCAGGCTTCGCCTGTGGCCAGCCGTTCCACGATGGCGCGGCGGGTGCCATCGGCCAAAGCAGCGAAAGCGGAATCGAGATCAGCAATCATTTAACCATATGGTTTAATATATCCGCAACGAAAGCAAGGTCTTTTTCGCTGGTGGCGCCCAGGGCAGTTGAAAACTGCCCTCTTTGCTCACCAGCCGCCGCGCATCTACCGCGAAGAAATTTCTCCCACGATTAGGCACGATTAGCCACGATTACTCTGGACTGGCCGGCGGTTTTTGGGGCCCGGTGCCGGCCATTTTCGGGGCGTTCCTTGAGTTGCTGGCGAGTCGCCCACAGGAGGCAGGCGATCTTTCCGGTACGGGGTGGGTGTGTTGTTCATGCCTGCGATTTAACCGCCTTTCCGCCAATGAGTGCATGGGTCCATTGGCTCTATTGGTTCCATTGCGCTTTTTTCGAATATTTTCGGCCCTTTTTTGCGTTATGCCGGATCTGGAGGCCGGTCCCGCACGAATGGATGGCGCGCCAGGCGGTCGATCTGAGAAGGTTATGCCGTGTCACCGTTCCAAATCACCGCGCTGGTCTTCGTCGTGGCCGTGCCAGCGCTGGTGTGGATGTTCGACCGGCAGCCGCACACCGCGCATCTCACGAAGATTTGCGAGCGTGGGCTGGCCGCCGCGCTGGTGCTCGCCTTTCTCGGGGAACTCGTCGCCAAGGTCTCTGACGGGACGTTCAATGCGGCGAATGCCCTCCCCATGCAGCTTTGCGACTGGGCGCTCTTCACGATCAGCGCGGCCCTGTGGTGGCGCTGGCGCGCGGGCTTCGACGTCGCTTATTTTTGGGGACTGGCCGGCACCGCGCAGGCGCTCTTTACCCCCGCGATTCCCAGCGATCTCCCCTGGCCTCGGGTGCTGGGCTTCTTCCTCATCCACGCGGGGATCGTCGCTGGCGTGCTGCACCTGCTCCTCACCGGGCGCTTCCGTCCCGAGTGGTCGCGCTCCATCGTGCGCCTCTTCATCGCCTCGGAAGGCTATGTCGTCACCGCACTCATGGTGAACGCCCTCACCGGTGGCAACTACGGCTTCCTCAGCCACAAGCCCATCACCCGCTCGATGCTCGACCTCTTCTCCGACACCCACTGGCTCTACGTGCTCGAGATCAATCTCATCGCGTGGCTCTTCTTTGCTGTCCTCTATCTGCCGTGGGCCATCGCCGATGCGAGCCGACGGCGACATTTGCAATGAAGAAATCGGCACCGCACTGTTCCATGAAGACGTCAGAGGACGCTGAATACTAAAACGTCACTTTTGAAATACTCCCTCACCATGGGTCGCGTGCTCAAGTTCGCGACGATTATCGCTATCGCCTTATCCGCCCTGTACCCGATCAGTATTGGACCAGTTGTGTATTGGGATGAAAGATATCATGTTCTCGTAAAAGGAGAATCAACTCCGGGGATCACTGCATTTTACAATCCCCTCTTTCAGATTTCGGCAGGCACTCCAATATTCTCTATCCTTACTGACTATATGGAGTGGTCTGAAGATCTCGCCATCAAGCATTCGGAAATGGCCGGGCATAGGCGGCTGAGATGAATGCCACGCGTTACGAATCTCATGAATAGCTCGTCGCGATTTCCTAGTGCCCAAAACAATATCTCCCCTGGCTGATCTATGTCTCCTTCGGCGTCGCGATGCTCTGGTAC
>NZ_JBDUCX010000093.1:0-23950 GCF_040003245.1 Chthoniobacter sp. | reverse complement strand
GCTTTCGCGCATCCGAATTTCGCGGGGTGCAGTCCGCGCGGCGCGTCACACACTTTTCACGCAAGAACGCTTCGCCCGGGCGAAGCGTGGCGCATTCTTTTTCTCCGCATGTCGTCCTCCAAAGTCACCCTCGCTCTCATCCAGATGCGCTGCTCCCCCGAGCCGCGCGAAAATCTCGCCAAGGCGCTCGCCCGGGTCAGCGAGGCAGCGGACCGTGGCGCCCAGATCATCTGCCTCCAGGAACTCTTCACCTCGCAGTACTTCTGCCAGGTGGAGGATCACAAATACTTCCAACTCGCCGAGGAAATTCCCGGGCCGAGCACGGATGCGCTGTGCCAGCTGGCGAAGGAACGCGGCGCGGTGATCGTCGCGTCGCTTTTCGAAAAGCGGAGCGCCGGCCTCTATCACAACACGGCGGCGGTCATCGATGCCGACGGCCAATACCTCGGCAAGTACCGGAAGATGCACATCCCGGACGACCCGCTCTTCTACGAGAAGTTTTACTTCACGCCGGGCGATCTCGGCTTCCGCGCCTGGAAGACGCGCTACGCGAACATCGGCGTCTGTGTCTGCTGGGACCAGTGGTACCCCGAATCCGCCCGGCTCACCGCGCTGGCCGGCGCGCAGATCCTCTTTTTCCCAACGGCGATCGGGTGGCACCCGGACGAGAAGGAACAATACGGTCCGCGTCAGCATAGCGCGTGGGAGACGATCCAGCGCTCGCACGCCATCGCCAATGGCTGCTACGTCGCCGTGCCGAATCGCGTGGGCCACGAGGCGCCCGACGGCGGGCCGGGCATCGAATTCTGGGGACAGAGTTTTGTCGTCGACCCCGCCGGCCAGATCGTGGCCAAGGCCTCGGTGGGCGACGAGGAAATCCTGATCGTCGAAGCCGATCTCGATGCCCTCGACACCCAGCGCACCCACTGGCCCTTTTTCCGTGACCGCCGCATAGACGCCTACGGCGACCTCCAAAAGCGATTCATCGACTGACCTATGAGCGTGCGCACCGAAAATCCCGCCACCGTTACCCCCACCCCAGCCGCCTTGGGCTACCATATGCCGGCCGAATGGGAGCCGCACGAGGCCACCTGGCTCTCGTGGCCGCGCCCGGATGGCATCAGCTTTCCCGACTCCTACGAGAAGGTCATGCCCACCTTCGCCCAGATGGTGCACGCCCTGGCCGGCTCAGAAAAGGTGAACATCAACGTGTGCGACTCGGAGCACGAAGCGCTCGTGCGCAAGCACCTCGCCAAGTCGCGGGTGAAAAGCGACCACGTCACTTTCTATCACATCCCGACCAACGAGCCGTGGTGCCGGGATCATGGGCCGATCTATCTGACCCGTGCCGAGCAGCCGCAGATGGCGATTGTGGACTGGGATTACAATGCGTGGGGCTGGAAGTATCCACCCTTCGATTTCGACGATGACGTGCCCAAGCACATCGCGGAGCACCAGAAGCTGCCGATCTTTTTCCCGAAGATGGTGCTCGAAGGCGGCTCGATCGACGTCAACGGCGCGGGCACGTTGCTGACCACCAAGTCGTGCCTGCTCAATCCCAATCGCAATCCCGACCTCAAGCAAAAGGACATCGAGCAGCGGCTGCGCGATTTTCTCGGCGTGAAGCACATCCTCTGGCTGGGCGACGGGATCGAGGGCGACGACACCGATGGGCACGTGGATGATCTCACGCGCTTTGTGGGCCGCACCACGGTCGTGACCGTCGTGGAAGAGGACGACAACGACAGCAACCATGAGCCGCTCCAGCAGAACCTCGACGCGCTGCACACCATGGAAGCCGAGGACGGCACGCCGCTGGAAGTGCTGACGCTGCCCATGCCGCGCAAGATCGTCCGCGATGGCCAGCGTCTCCCCGCGAGCTACGCCAACTTCTATATCGGCAACAAAGTGATCCTCCTCCCGGTGTTTGCGGACGCGCATGACAAATGGGCGGTGGCCGTGCTGCAAAAGGCCTTTCCCAAGCGAAAAGTGGTGCCGATCGACTGTCGGGAGTTGATTTGGGGGCTGGGTGCGTTCCATTGTCTCACCCAGCAACAGCCCCAGCTCCCCCCATGAACCGCCTGCTCTTCGCCGCCGTCGCCGCCTGCGCGTTTACCGCCTCGGCGTTGGCCGACCCTCTCGAGTCCCTTTTCAATACGGACAATTTGTGGACGATGAAGAAGGCCGACTTCATGAAGGTGGCGGAGAAACTGGGTTATGAATGGACTTCCAGCGCGATGGACTCCGCGCGCGTGGCGCGCCCCCGGGCCGCCTCGTCCAGCGGCGCCGCCTACTCGGCTTCCGGCGGCGGCCTGACCGCGTTTGGCCTGCCGGCGGTGGAGAGCGTCGCGCGTTTCGACGGCGACAAGCTCAGCACAGTGACCGTGGTCCTTTACGCACGCGGCGATGTCGGCGACTGGACCGAAGCGCAGTTCGATGGGCTGGTGCGCAGCGCGGCGGACGCCATCAGCGCGGCGACCAAGACCAAGTTTACCGTGCGCGGCAAAGACCCGACCAACGCGGTGCACGCCGAAGGGCTGGTCTGGGCCGCGCCGGGAGCGCGCTATCTCCTCGAGTACAGCAAGACGAAAGCGCTCGTCACCCGCAACATCGCTTTCCGCGCGGAATTCGTTCGCCTCGAGGCCACGGCGCCGGAGAAAAAGCTGAGCCTGCTGGCCTCGGCGGCCAATCTGCAACGCGCGAAGTTTTCCGGCCTCACTCACGTGAAGCGCGATGCCTCTTCCGGCGATGTGTGGCTGGCGGACGTTCCCATGGTCGACCAGGGCGAGAAGGGCTATTGCGTGGTCGCCGCCACGGAGCGCGTGATGCGCTATTATGGCGACAAGGTTGATGAGAACGAGCTGGCCCAAGTGGCCAATACCGGGACCGCCGGCGGGACCAGCACCAACGCGATGGTCGATGCGCTCAAGAAGCTCAGCGCCCGGCTGAAAGTCCGCGTGCGGGAGGTCGAGAAATTCGATATCAAGGAAATCCTCACGCTCATCGCCGAATACAACCGCGCCGCCCAGAAAAACCATAAGCCACCGCTCCCCGACCAAGGGCATATGATCGACGTAGGCGCCATGTATCGCGACATGGACACCGATGTTTTGCGGGAAGTGCGCAACAAGAATAAGGGTGACCTCCACCGCTTCCAGCGCGCGGTTCAGTCGCATATCGACGATGGCGTTCCGCTCCTTTGGACGGTGATGCTCGGCAAGGTTCCCGAGCCGGGCATTCCGCAAAATGCCGGCGGGCACATGCGCCTCATCATCGGCTACAACAATACGAAGGACGAAATCCTCTTCTCCGATTCTTGGGGCGCGGGCCACGAGCTCAAGCGGATGAAAGCCGAGGATGCGTGGACGATGACGACCGGCACGATGTCGATCGAGCCGCTGAATTAAAGCCGCGGGACGATCTTCAACCGCCACTGCGGCTGGGAAAGTTTTTGATCGGCGGTGTATTCGAAGAGCTTGCTCACGGGGAAGAGGAGGAAGCCCGAGAGGCCTTGGGCGTTGATCCGCATGTCGAAGTCCATTTTGTCGTCGAGGAAGTAGAGCTTGCCGTTGCCGAACATGCTGAAGCCCTTGCCTTGCACGAGCAGGTTGTCCGTCGCGATCACGCCATTGGCGATGGTGAAGGTCGAGCTGGCTTGCTGCGCCACGTCGTGCCCGAGGCCGGGGAGGAGGCCATCGAGGATGCCCGAGAGCGGGCCGAGAAACGGGATGGCGAAGACGTTGCCATCGGTCACCGTCAGCTCGCCACGCCCGCCCATGTTGCGGCCATCGTCGCCACTGGCGGCAAAGTCGTAGCGGCCGCTCAAGCGGCCGTGGGCGTTGTCGTCGTCGAAATACAGTTTCGTCAGCCCGGTGAAATCGATATTCCCCAGCACTACGCTGGCGCTGTAGCCAGGTCGCGCGCGGTTGAGCGAAAAATCCGCGCCCCCGGTCACGGTGCCGCCGAAGAGCGCAGCCGAAAGATCAGAGATTTTCAGCCGGTCATTCGCGAAGAGCAACTTCGCGGTGAGTCGCGGGAAACTGAGGTTCTTTTTCAAAAACGTGTAGTCCATTCCCGCCGGGGCATCGACCTGGATGACGAGTCGCGTCGTCTTGCCGTTCTTCGTATTCACGACGCCATCGAGGAGGAGGTTCGGCGGCTGTCGCACGAAATGATAGGGCAGGAAGTCGTTCACCAGGTTGGGATCGATCCACATGGCGACTTCCGGCGGATTCATCCGCACACGCACGTTGTCGAAGCGGATTTCGTCGCGGCGAAAGTCGCAGTAAAAATTGCCCGAGCCCTCGCCTTCGCTGCGTCTCACGTGAAAGGGCGCGACGGAAAGCACCTGGTCCTGATAGTGCAATGTCGCCTGGGCGCTTTCGGCCGGCACCCCACGAAAACTCGCCGCCCCCAGCCTGACTTCTCCATCGAGGATCAAGGTCTCGAAGCTCCACGAAGGGCCGTGTGCTTCCACCATAATGCGCGGCGCATGGGGAAACTCAAACTGGCGCAAGGTCTCGGCCTGCTTGTCGGTGAGCAAAGGTCGAAACACCTTCGGATTCATCGTGCTGTCCAACCGCGCGCGAAAGTCGCCGGCGACTTGCAAGGCATCGCCGGTCACTTCCTCGCCATTGGCCCGCGCCAGTCGCGCAGCGCGCAGGCTCCACTGCGCCCCGTCCCACGAAAATCCCGTCTCGGCGTGCTCAAAGACGATGGATCGGTAGGCGAACTTCCTGGCGGTGACCTGTCCCGAAACCAGAAACTCCGGCTGGTCTCCGAGTGTCATATCGATGTGTAGATCGATCGCCGGTGGCGCGTAGAAGACAAAATCTTCCAGCCACGGAAAATCGCCGCACGCGCGCACCAACCCCGCCGCATCAATGCCGGAACGGAGCTGGAGCTGCGCCCGCTGCGATTCCCGTTCCCACAATCCGGTGAGTCGCAGTTCGCCCGCGGCATCCGTCGCCACGAGTTGCTTTAGGTCGAGAATGCCGCCCCGCCAGCTCGCGCCAATGTAGAGATTCTTGAGCACGTAGCGCTGGCGGCGAATCCGCTCCGCCCACAAGGCCAGGTCTACGAAGATCTGATCCGGCTGGGCCAGGTCGCCGCTGAAGGTGAGGCTCATCTCCGGCGGACCGCCCTCGAATTTGGTGGCACTGATTTCCGCGAAGATCCGCGCCATCAATTCTGGCGTCCATGTCTTCCGCGAAGCCGCGGAGAGCTGGAACGCCTGCGGATGAATGAGCCGCCCCGAGGCGCTCACGTGCAGCCCGAAGACTTCGGCATCGGCGTAAGCGAGATAGATCTGTTGCGGCGGCAGGAACAGCCGGCCATTCAACCGCGCGATCTCGATCTTTTGGCCGTGTGGCTTTTGCGGATCCAGGGGCAGAGAGAGGTTCGCATCGCGCAAGTCGAGCGCATCAAGGAACGGCTTTCCGCGAATGAGATTGGCGTAGTTGATCTGCAGCACCACTTCGTCGATCACCGCCAGAGTGCGCCGCTTGTCGCCCGCATCGAAGACGCGCACTTCCTTGGCCACAATCCCGCGCATGGGATCGAGCGTGAGCCGGCGTAGCGTCACTTCCACGCCGCGCTTGTGAAATTCCTCGCTCACGTAGCGCCGCCACTTGGCGGTGAAGCCGCGCTTCGAGGCATACCAAAGGCCGCCCAGCGCCACGGCCAGGAAAAGCGCAAAGAGAGTGAGCAGCACGCGGCGCATGGCCGCAAAATGCCCCGGGACCTAGGATGCTGACAAGCGTGAGGCGCCCCTCGCGCTCGAATACTTGGTTGAATAACGCATCATTTACCCGCGTCTCACGCTTATGGCACAGCCAGTGCTCATATCATAGCTCCGATGATAAAAGCCAATTGTCGGGAACGTTTCACCGTGGCGGATTTCGATTTCGTCGTCCGCACTCTCTCCAGATCCGAGCGGGACTCTGTAAATCTGGTCGATCTCCTGACCGATGGCGAAGCCCGGGACGCGGTTCTGGACAGCCCGCGACTCGTCGAATCTCTCTTCGCGGACGGCGCGCCGCTGACCATTTCTCCACAGCTCTACTTCTACATTTTGCTCAGGCATGTCTTGAAAGATACAGGTTTGGGGGATCGCGACGTGAGTGACTACCTCGCGTCGCTCCTCGAGGCATTTTCCCAAACCGCACGGATGCGGTCGCCCGCAGATGGTCATACGGGCCCCATTCAATATGTCTCCGACATGCTCATCGCGTTGCGCAACGCCACCCCGGCGCAGAGTTTCCTGATCCGCGCGCACGTCGGCAACTACTCGCTTTTCATCACCGGCATCTTTCACGAAACCGTGCAGCACCGCTCCCAGCGCGGCGCACCGGACGTGAGCTACTACGAAGATCTCGGGCGCAGCAATTACCGCGTGGCCGCCGGCCACCAGGTCGCCCGCACCTGCGCCCTGAGCGAGGTTTTTGAAAAACTCGCCGATGGCTTTCGCGAGATCCGGCTCGCACTGAATCACCTTTCCGACTCCCTCATCCACCTCGACAACACCGCCTCCCCGTTGCTCCCATGAACGCCACGCTGTTCAGCGAAATCCAGAGACTTTTCGAACGCACTTACGTCCAGGTCGGCATCAACCTCGAGGACTGCCTCATCGATCGATCGCGTTGCGGCCAGCTCAGCCGCGCCGCGGGCGCCTCTGCCCGGGAACTCAGCGAACTGGCCCGCACCTTCCTGCGCAAGTCGCATGACCGGCTCCACATCGGCATCTACTACTCACGCTGGCTCATCGAGCAGCTCGAAAAGCACGACCCCCGCAAGGGCGTGACCGACGAAAACATCCGCTGCCTCATCGCCTTCGTGGAGGAGATCAACCACGCCCTGCACGCCGCCATCCAGTTTCAGCGGGGCGTCCGCGAGATCACCACTGAGGATTTTGCCCGTAATCTAGAGCTCCAGGCGCAGGTCGATACCTACCTCGTCCTCCTGCTTTTCGTCGCCTTTTTCCGCAAGACGCAAAAAGTCTCGCGCGCCGACCGACGCTGGTTGCGCTTTCACCTCTTCTCCCGCCAGACGCCGCATGCCTATGCCGACGCCAACCTGCGCGGCCGTTACCTCGAGACCACCGAGCTCGCGGAGCAATACACGCTCTTTCTCGACGCCTTGAACGGCGCGCGCCGCGTCGATGAGGTCCGCCTCTTCCACGCTCTCGACTACCAGGCAAAAAAGCAGCACATCCTCGCGCTGATGGATGCGCCGGAGTCGAAGTAGGTTTCTGCCCCGGGCCGTCCCATAGGACAAATGGGATAATAGGAAGAATGTGAGCCCCGAATCCCATCCTTCCTCTATCTCCTATTCCTCCCATCCCTCCCATTTGCCGACTGCCGGGCTTGCGAATCCCAAGCGCCCGCTGCTAGCGTCGGCGCTTCATGAAAAAGTTCCTCCTGTGCGCGGCCCTCGCCGCCTTCTCTTTGCCCACCTTCGCCGCCGACTCGGCTGACGGCTGGATTTCGCTTTTCGACGGCAAATCGCTCGACGGCTGGAAGGCCAGCGACGAGCCCGGCACCTTCTCCGTGCAGAACGGCGACATCATCGTCTACGGCAAGCGTTCGCATCTTTTCTACGTCGGCGACGTGAACGGTCACGATTTCAAGAACTTCGAGGTGAAGGCCGACGTGATGACGCGCAAGGGCGCCAATTCCGGCTTCTATTTTCACACTGCGTGGCAGGAGACGGGATGGCCGGACAAGGGCTTCGAGGTGCAGGTCAACAACTCGCATAAAGACCCCAAGCGCACCGCCGGTCTCTATGACGTGCTCGACAACTTTGCCGCTCCGGTCGCCGATGACGAATGGTTCACCCTCTACATCAAGGTCGAGGGCAAGCACGTGATCACCAAGGTGAACGACCGCGTGATCGTCGACTACACCGAACCGGAAGGCTACGCACCCAAGGCGAACCACGCGGGACGCAAGATCGACCACGGCACTTTCGCCCTGCAGGGCCATGACCCCGGCAGCGAAGTCCACTTCAAGAACATCTTCGTCAAGCCGCTGCCTTGAGCGGCGGACGCTGCTCTCTTGTCATCCTGAGCGGAGTGTAACGGAGTCGAAGGACCCCGTCGCTCCACGAACGATGATCGCTGGTTGTTCGGCGGGGTCCTTCGACTTCGCTCAGGATGACGGCGTTTTTTGCCGCCCCCGTCAGGCCATGATGTCCTTCACCACAGATCCGCCGACATTCGTCAGGCGGAAATCGCGACCGGCGTAATTAAAGGTGAGCTTCTCGTGGTCGAGGCCGAGGAAAGCGAGCAACGTGGCGTGGAGGTCGTTAATCTGCACCTTGTTTTCCACGGCCTCATAGCCGTACTCGTCGGTCTGGCCGTAGCTCAGGCCACCTTTTACACCGCCGCCAGCCATCCAGATGGTGAAGGCTTTGTTATTGTGGTCGCGGCCATCACCACCTTGCGCGTGCGGCGTGCGGCCAAATTCTCCCGCCCACACGACGAGCGTGTCCTTAAGCAGGCCGCGCAAACGCAGATCGGTGAGCAATCCGGCGATCGGCGCATCGACCGACTTCGCGTTCGCGGCGAGGCCATTCGTGAGATTGAAGTGCTGGTCCCAGTTGCCGTGGGTGATCTCCACGAAACGCACGCCGGCCTCGACGCAGCGCCGCGCGAGCAGGCATTTGCGGCCAAAATCTTCCGTCGCAGGGTCGCCGATGCCGTAGAGCTTTTGGGTCGTCGGCGACTCCTTCGAAATGTCCATCACCTGCGGCATCTGGCTCTGCATCTTGAAGGCCAGCTCGTACGATTGGATCACACCCTCCACCTCTGGGTTGAAATGGTCGCGCGCCAGTTTTTGCTGGTTCAGCGATTGGACGAGTTCGAGCTCGTTGCGTTGCGCCTGCGTGCTGAGCGAGGTGTCGAGGTTGCGTACTTCCGCGCCGGCAATCGGTCGCGCTTCCTGGCCGATTCGCTGGGCCTGATAAATCGCCGGCAAAAAGGCGCTCCCATAGTTCTGCGCGCCGCCGAAGGCGCTCGGCGGTGTCAGCGAGATAAAGCCGGGCAGGTTCTGATTTTCGGTGCCGAGGCCATAAAGCGTCCACGCGCCGAGCGAGGGTCGCACGAATTGGAAGCTACCGGTGTGCATCTTCAAGAACGCCTGCGGGTGACTCGGCAGGTCCGTCTGCATGCTCCGCACGAGACACATCTCATCGGCATGCTTGGCGACATTCGGGAACGCCTCGGAAATCCACAAACCGCTGCGCCCATTCTGCGTGAATTTCCACTTCGAGCCGAGAAGCTGCGTGCCGGGGCGTTTGCCCGCCTTGCCGGTATCCGCGGCGAGCTGCGGCTTGTAATCGAAGGTGTCCACGTGCGATGGCCCGCCGCGCATCGTCAGGAAAATCACGCGCTTCGCCCGCGCCGGAAAGTGCGGCTTCTTCGGCGTGAGCGGATTGTCCAACGCGCCGCCGGCGGCGGTCGTGGCCGAGGCCTGGTTGACCAGTCCAGCGAAAGCCAGCCAGCCAAAGCCGCAGGAGAAATTCTGAAGGATGTCGCGCCGGGTGAAGAGCGGCGTAATTTGGTTGCAGGAGTGGTCGGAGAAGTTCATGGCGTCAATTGAGGTAACGGAATTCCGCGCTGGCGAAGAGTGCGCGGCAAAAGCTGGTCCAGGCCGCCTTGGCAGCCTCGGCGTCGCGCACCCCCGCCGCACCGCTCTGGCCCTTGGCCCAGCTTGCCGGGAAGCGAGTGAAGAAACTAGCCGCCGCGGCGCGTTCAGTGTTGTCCGGCGGGCGGGAGAAAACGAGCCAGTAGGCGTAAGTGATGCGCTCCTGCAAGTTCGCACCGAGCCCGCCATTCGGGCCAGCGGGATAGCCTGCAACCACGCGCTCGCTCAGCCGCTCGGCGCGCTTCGCCACGAAGCCGCTGTTCAACATAAAGAGCGCTTGCGAGGGCACATTGGTCGTCTCGCGCTCGCCGGTCACGAGCGAGTTCTCGGCAAAGTCGAAAAGCGCGAGCGACTCCGGCACCGCGTCGCGAGCCACGGAGAGGTAAACGGAGCGCACCGGGGTCTCGGCATTGATCTGCCCCTCATTGATGCCCCGGCCACGCGGGCCGTTGATCATCCCGTCGCCCAGCATGGCAATAGTCGAGCCGATGGGCGCGGTGTATTGCAAATCACCGCTTACCGACAGCATCGCGTCGCGAATGCATTCCGCATCCAGGCGGCGCTTGCTCATCCGCCACAGCAGCGTGTTCTCCGGATCGCCGGCGAAGTTCTTCTCATTATAGGTCGAGCTCAGTTGGTAGGCGTGGCTGAGAACCATTTCGCGGATCATCTTTTTCACCGAATAACCTTTGTCTCGGAAATCGATGGCGAGGTTGTCGAGCAGCGCCTGGTTGCTCGGCAAATGGCCGGTCGTGCCAAAGTTGTCCGTGCTCTCCACGATGCCGCTCCCAAACAGCCAGTGCCACACGCGGTTGACCATCACGCGCGAGGTCAGCGGATTGTTCGCGGCGGTGATCCATTCCGCCAGCTCCCGGCGCCCACTGGTGCCCTCTTGAATGGCCGGGGCGGCATCCGTGCTCAGGACGCTGATGAAACCACGCGGTACCTTATCGCCGGGCTTTTCCACGTCGCCCCGGGTGTAGAGCGGACTATCCGTGATCGTCGGAAACGCGGTGATGTTCCCGTAGAATTTTCCGGCGCGCATCGCTTCTCCAAACCGGGCGAAGCCACTGCTCGCCGAGGCCATCGCCGGGCGATCCTTCGCTCCCATGACGAGGATCTTCGAGCGCCCGGAGGTGTCGAAGGAAGCCAGGTCCGCCTCGAGAGCCCCGGCCTGCGTGAGCAAAATCAAAAGCCGGATCCCCTTGCGGGCATCGCCATTGTCCGCCTTGCCCTCGCGGCGCAGCGCCATGCGCTCGGAAATCATGCTGTCGCGCTCCTTCTGCAAGTCGGCGAGTTGCTTCTCCTTTTGCGCACGCTCCTGGGCCGACATGGTCTTTGGAATGACGGGCAGGCCAGAGGATGAGGGCAGTTCGATAAGCGGCGTGGCGTGGCGGTTTTGCTGGCCGCTGGCTGTGCCGTACCGCGTGTCGGTGCTCAGGAAAATGCCCGCCATGGCGTAATATTCGCGCTGCGGAATCGGATCGAACTTGTGATCGTGGCAGCGGGCACAGGCGATCGTCATGCCGAGCACGCCTTGCGAAAGGGCGTCGATCTGCTCATCGGCCACGTCGAGCGCGAATTGCCGCGGGTTCATTTCGTTCTGCGACTTGGCGCCGAGGGCCAGATAGCCCGTGGCCACTTCATGCTCGGCGCGCTCGCGTTCATCTTTGGCGGGCAGCAAATCCCCGGCGATCTGCTCGCGAAGAAACTCGTCGTACGGCTTGTCGGCATTGAAGGCCGCCACCACATAGTCGCGATAGCGCCACGCGTGCGGGTAGGCAAAATTCGACTCCTTGCCGCTCGACTCCGCGTAACGCGCCACGTCCAGCCAATGCCGGCCCCAGCGTTCGCCAAACTGCGGCGCATTCAGCAACCGGTCCACGACCGTGGCGAAGGCATTCGGCGATTTATCCTGCACGAAGGCGGTGATTTCATCGAGGCTCGGCGGGACGCCGACGAGATCGAAGTAAACACGGCGGATGAGCGTGAGCTTGTCGGCGTCGGCCACGGGCTTAATACCTTTGGCCTCAAGTCCGGCCAGCAGGAAACGATCGATGTCCGTCCTTGCCCACGCGGCATCCTGCACCGCAGGCGGCACCGTCTTTTTGGGCGCGCGGAAAGACCACCAGTCTTTCGCCTTCTCCGTGTCGTACTTTTTGGAAGCGACGGCCACCGCGCCGCCGCCCTCGCGCGGGTCCGGCGCACCCATTTGCACCCACTTCTCAAAGTCCTTGATGATCTCGTCGGAAAGCTTCCCACCGGCCTTCTGCGGCGGCATGGCTGTGTCCTTGCTGCCATAGTGGATGGCGTCGATCAGCAGGCTGTCCTTGAGATTGCCGGGAACCACCGCCGGGCCGCTGTCGCCACCGCGCCGGACGCCCTCGCGGGTATCGAGGAGCAGGCCACCCTTCACTTTCTCCGCCTTTTCCGAGTGGCACTTGTAGCACTTGTCGGTGAGCACCGGGCGGATCTTCTTTTCAAAGAAATCGGCTTGGTCCTGGGGGAGCGCCTGGCCGGGCGGCGGCTCCGCTTTCTGGCCTTCGTCGAGCGCGGCCATCGCCGAACCGGCTGCAGCCAGCAATGTCAGAATGGAAAATATCTTATAAGGTTTCACGGCGCCGTGGATTTACGTTGTTCAACCCTGCCCCTCGGGTGCGGTTGCATGGAAATTATCAGCGGGTTGCGAAATGCCGCTCGACCTGCCGATTTGAATGGCATGAATTAGCGGCCCCTTGCGAAAACGCGTGCGCCAGCCCACCGCCACCGTCTTCGTTCCCCGCTTTTCATGTCCAGCCTTTCCCGTCCCGCCGACGCTGTAACTGCCGCCGATGATCGACGATCCGGCGGCGCGGCGTCTGTCGCCCCGCCCGCCCGGCTCTCGCGTACCGAGTGGATCGTCGTGGTGCTGGCCCTGCTCGTCCTGGGGGCGCTACGCTGGCTTTCGATCACCAGTCACCCTTGGAACAGCGACGAGCCGCAGCATTTGCATGTCGTGTGGGCCTGGACGGTCGGCCTCCTCCAGTACCGCGACATCTTCGATAATCACACGCCACTCTTTCACATCCTGAATGCGCCTCTGCTACGCTGGCTGGGCGAGCGCGCCGATATTGTCCTCCAGATGCGCCGGGCAATGATCCCGCTTTTCGCCGTGAGTGTGTGGTGCGTCTATCGACTCGGAGTGCTGGCCTACGACCGGCGTACGGGCTGGTTCGCGGCGCTGCTCGCGGCGTTCCTGCCGGCGTTCTTTTTCCGCATGGGCGAGTTTCGCACCGACGTGATGTGGGCCACGGTCTGGCTGGTGACGCTGGTGGTGGCGCTCAGCGGCAAACTCACCCCGTGGCGGACTTTTTGGACGGCTCTGCTCCTCGGCGCGGCGTTCAGCATCTCGATGAAGACAACGCTGCTCGTGCTCTGCCTCGCCGTAGCCGGCGGCAGCACCTGGTTGCTCGCGGGGCGGCCCGTTTCGAAGGCTCTGCCGTGGCATGTCCTGGCTTTCCTGGCGGGAGTCCTCGTCGTGCCCGGCGCGATCGTGAGCTACTTCGCGAGCCAGCGCGCTCTCCCGGCGCTTTATCATTGTGTCATCGCCCACAACACGCTGCCGGGCCAAAACCTCGCAGCCCTGATCGGAAAGCAGATTTTCTCACAGAGCACCTTGTGGCTGATTCCGGTGTGGGCTTGCACGGTCGTGATGTTGCCAAGTGTACGACAGAACCCGGGGCGCGGCTACCGCCGGCTTTTCCTGTTCTTCATCGCAGGGGGCTTCTACTCGCTGCTGCGCGGCTTCTGGCCGGTCGTTACGACGCAGGATTATCTGCCCTGGCTGCCTCTGCTGCCGATCTTCGTCCTCGCGGGACTTTCGCCCAGCGCGTGGCAGAATGCAGCCGATCACTGGCTGCCCGGAAATTGGCAACCGGGTTTCAGCCGGCTTCGGGAGTCTTTGCAAAAGGGTTTCAAGAAGCTCCCGTGGGTCCTGGCGCCCTGCTTGATTCTCGCGGGAGAAATCATCTGGATCGTGAGTGACAGGCCGCTTTTCGTGCGGATCGAAAGCAACCGCATGAACAATCTCGCCCTGGTGCTGCGGCTGACCAAGCCCGGGGAGTATGTGCTCGATGCCAAGGGCGAAACGATTTTTCGGCCGCGGCCCAGTTACCTCGTTCTCGAAACGCTCACGCTCGAGCAATTGAAGCGCGGTTTGTTGGTGAACGATATCGTCCCGCGCCTCATCGCCACGCGCACCGCAGTGGTCCGCCCGACGGAGCGCATGAACTCGTTGCCGCAGACCCAGCGGTTCATCCAGGACAATTACATCCGCGTTGCGGGCGGGCGGGTGCTGGGGCAGCGCATGACGATGGTTCCCAACAAGCCGTTGGCTTTCAACATCGTCATCCCGGAGCGCTACGGTCTGGTCGCCCAAAAGGGCACGGTCAGCGGCACGCTGGACGGACAGCCAATCGACGGGCCGCGGGCGCTGGAGCCCGGCCGCCATGAATTGATCCTCACGAATCCGCCCGGCGAAATCGCGGTCGTGTGGGCGCGCGCCCTGGAGCGGGGCTTGTCTCCTTACAACATTTCCAAGACGCGGGACCCGGAGTGAACGACGACACCCCTATCGACACGCCGCATCCCGAAGCCGTCCGCCCGCAAGATGAAACCACGGTGGCGGATCGCTGGCTCGCCGCGGTCCTGCTGGGCGTCGGGCTGCTCCTGCGCCTGCTGTACATCTGGCACTTCCGGATCGATTCCGACGAGCCGCAGCACCTGCACGTCGTGTGGGGATGGACGCAGGGGTTGCTGCCCTACCGCGATTTCTTCGACAATCACACGCCGGTCTTTCAAGCGCTTTACGCGCCACTATTTCATCTCCTCGGGGTGCGCGCCGATATCGTGCTGCCCATGCGCGCAAGCGAGTTGCCGCTTTACGCGCTGACCCTCTTTTGCGTTTGGAAAATCGCCCGCGCGCTCTACACGCCACGCATCGCGCTGTGGACAGCGGTGCTTACCGCGCTCTGGCCTGCTTTCTATCTCGACTCGATTGAATTCCGCCCGGACCAACTGTGGACACTGGTGTGGATGTGCATCCTGCTGGTGCTGAGCACCGGTTCCATCACGCCCCGGCGGATGTGGGTCGTGGGTTTGCTTTGCGGGCTGTCGTTCAGCGTGTCGATGAAAACGACTCTTTTCCTCGTCGCCCTCCTGCAAGCGTTGGTCGGCGCGTTGCTTGTGCGCTGGTGGGCGGGTGGATTACCCTTGCGCTGGCCGCATCTGGGGCGCTGCCTGGGTGCGTGGCTGGCGGGCATCGTCATTTTCCCAGCGGTGGTGGTGCTCTATTTTTACGCGCACGGGGCGATCAAGGACATGGTCTACTGCGTGATCCAACACAACGTCTTGCCCGGCACCTCCACCCGCGCCCTCGGCAATGCGACGATCAAGATGTGGTTGCTCGGCGCGGGCGGGTCGGTCGCGGGGGGCTGGGTCATCGCGCGCTTGAAAATGCCGCTCGAGAAACGCGCCCGCCTCGCTTTTCTTTTCCTCGCGCCGTTTCTTTACGTCACGACTCTCGTGGCGGCCTGGCCCGTCCTGACGGCGGAGGATTACCTGCCATTTTATCCCGCGATGGGGCTGACTGTCGTCCCCACCCTCCTGTGGCTGGCAGGGCGCCTAGTGCAGAACGTCCGCATTCCGGTGGCGGCGTTGATCGCCGCGGCGGAGATCGCCCGCTTTCTGGTGAGCGTCTCGCCATTTCACAACCAGACGACGGACAAGATCGGCATGGTCGCGGACACCTTGAAACTCACGGAGCCGGGCGACTACGTGATGGATAGCAAGGGGGAGACGATCTATCGGCGGCGGCCTTTCTATTACGTGTTTGAGTCGATGACCTTTCACCGGATTCAAATGGGCCTGATCAAGGACACGATCGCCGAGGAACTGATCGAAAAGCGGGTTCCTCTGGCCACGACCCACCGCATGCCGCATGTGGACCGGAAATCGATCCGCTATGACGCGCGCAATTTCATCAAGAGCAACTACGTGCAGGTCGCCTTTCGCCTATGGGTGCTCGGCCAGCAGATCCGCGATCAAGATATGCCGGCGCGTCATCCCACAGTCTTCCAGGTGGCCGTGCCCCAGCGCTACACGCTCATCACGCCATCCGGCGCCCCCACCGGCCTGCTCGACGGCACGCCTTTCGACGGGCCGCGCGAACTGGCGGCCGGAGAGCACACGTTCACGCCCGATCATGAGATGAAAAAGATCGTCCTCATCTGGGCTCCAGCGCTCGAGCGGGGTTACTCGCCATTCGTCAAGATCAAGGCCGACCGCAAGACCGATCAGGACTAAGGCGCCGATCAGGGCTTTTTCGGCGCCACGTACTCGAGGACCTGTCCGTCCACGAGCAGGCGCTCGCGTAGTTTGGCGTAGGGCACGTCCTGGACGCTCGTGTGGCCATCAATGGCCAGGGCGGCGGCCGTCGCGGCGCTTTGGCCGAGGATCATGAAGACCGGTTCCATGCGGATGCTACCAAAGGCGATGTGCGAACTGGAGACGCACACCGGCACGAGCAGGTTGTCCGCCTGGCCGCGCTTAGGAACGAGGGAGCCGTAGGCGATTTCGTAGGGCGCCTTCAGCGGCACGCCGATATCGCCTTCATTCTGCACGTTGCCCTCGGGCGTGATGTAGCGCTGGGTGTTGTGCGAATCGATGCCGTAGCTGCCCATGCCCACGGAATCAGGCGTGGCGCGTTTCTTCAGCAGCTCGTTCTCGGTCATCACGTAGCTGCCGATCATGCGCCGTGCCTCGCGAATGTAGAGCTGGTGCGACCAGCCGCCGTTGTCCTGGAACTCATCTTTCGGCAACCCCCACGTTTGCATTTTCTCCTGCACTTCCTTGGGGACGCGCGGGTCGTTCGCGATGAAGTAGAGCCAGCCTTTCTGATAGGTCTCGTGCTCCTTGATGATCTCACGGCGGCGCTCGTACGAGGCGTCGGGGTAGTCCCAGTTCAGGCCGATGTTGTCGGTGCTGAAAGGACCGTGGTTGTTCGTGTCGGTCTTGTGATTTGGAATGGGATCGAACTTCTCGAAAGTCTCGTGCCAGCCGGCGGCATAGACGCGCGCCAGGAGCTCGTATTGCTTGGGATCGTAGCCCTCGGGCTTCGCAAAGGGGATGCGGTTTTCCGGCACATCGGTGAGGCACATGCGGAAGCAATAGGCCTGCACTTTTTTGTCGGCTTTGCCGTACTCGCCCGGCGATTCGGTGCTGACCCTGGCCACCACGCCGCTCTTGGGATCACCTGGGACAACATAGGCGCTGATCGGCTGCTTCACGGCGCCGAAGTGGTGTCGATGATGCAACACGCCGACCTGCGTGCCATTCCACTTCTCATCGTAGGTGCTCTGCGCCTCGCGACCGACATGATATTCGACGCCGGCGGCAGCCATGAGGTCGCCCTCGTAGGTCGCGTCGATGAACATCTTGCCGACGTAAGTCTTGCCGCTCAATGTCGTGATGGAGGTGATGTGCGTCGCGTCCTTCTTCACGCCCTTGGCGCGATCCAGCCATTCATCGCGGACGACGGGAATCTGATTCTCCTTGATGAAGTCCTCGAAGATCTGCTCGGCCACGTGCGGCTCGAAGATCCACATCGTGCGCTGCTCACCATCGACCGCCGGCGTCCCCTGTCCCTTATTACCGTACTCCTCCTTTTTCTGCCACGACCACGAATGGGCCTCATCATAGTGCAGCCAGACGCGATGATAGAAGTCGCGCGACAAGCCGCCGATGACGGCCTTGTTGCCGGTGTCGGTAAACCCCAGGCCGCCGCTGGAAAGGCCGCCGAGATGTTTGTCTGGGCTGACCACGATCACGGATTTGCCGAGCTTCTTCGCCTGCACCGCAGCGATGACGCCCGACCCCGTGCCGCCATAGACGACGACATCGTAATCGGTGGCGTGGGAGACCAGGGGCAGCGCAGCGAGCGCCAACAGGGAGGCACAAAACGAGGGGAATCGCATAGAGCATCAAGTAAGCTTGGCCGGAAGGGCCAAGACAAGGCCGGAGCGCGGGTAAGTTTTTCGGTGGGATCGGGTGGGATCCAGTGGGATTTCCAGAGTAAACCGTGACCGGTATCGGGTGGGAGAACAGCACACTCCCACCGAGCTCGCGAGTCGGTTACCGAGAGCCGAGTGGCCATCGTGGCGAGAAATTTTGGGGGCACGATTAGGCACGATCAGGCACGATTGATCGCGAGTTTCGCGGATCGTGGGCCCGCTCGGAGGCGATAAAATCTTCGTCGATGAATGCATGATTCAGTTCTTTGTTCTGCCCCGTCCTCCCCTCCCACGCCCGACCCAACCCAAGGCTCTCAACTTATCCGACGACGCGACCAAACTTAGCAGCAAGCCGTCCCGAGGCAAAACCGCTCTCCCGCCTCAACGCGTTTCTGCCTGGAGCGGAAAGACGGCCACCAACTCGATGTCCCTGGCGTGCACTTCGCCCGGGCCATCCACCACGATGTTGAGCCGAATGAGGTCGGGGTTTTCACCCTTTTTCAGAAAGAACGGGATCTGGCAGGAAACCCAATCGTTGGAGCCGCTGATGGTCTGGTCCAGGCCACGGGAGAATGCTTCTCCCAAGCGGGGAAACCGGCACCACATCTCGAGATAAGCGCGGCCCTGCAAATCCTTGGTCGCCAGCTTGGCGCGATAGAGAATCGTGCAATCTTCCACATTCGGATTTTGCACCTCGTAGAGTCGGATAACGCGCGGCCAGGGAAGGTGTCCGCGTTCCGCGATCTTCTTGCGCAGGGCGATCACCGCAGGATGCGCTTCCCCGAGATCCTTGAGCAAGTTCTGCAGTTCCCGGTCCAGTTCGTCGCCGTCGTGACGGTCGAGGATGAGAGTGGGCGGCCCGTCCGTTCCGGTCGTCCAGTGGATGTCGGATGAGAGCAACGGATCACTGGCGGCAAACTCTTTGATGACGATTTCCCGCGGTGCAGCGGACGGTCGTTCGACGGGAATGGGCGATGAGCCGAGCTGGCCTAAGCGGCCTGCTTCCAGCACGGGAATCAATCGGCGCGTGAGCGCGAGCTGAAGCGTATCCGACGCCGTTTTGCCCGCCGGAATGATGACCAGCGTGATCTGCGACCCATCCTTGCCCCGCATCGCGGCGATACAATCGTCGAGCCGCCGACCGACTGGGCCCACCAGCGAATCTTCGGTGTCGCCAAATTTCACAATTTCATCACCCGGGTGGAGGCGTCCGTCGTCGCTCGCCGAGGTATGCGGCACGAGGGAGCGGATGAACAGCCGCTCGCCCTTCTTCTCGAGGGCGATGCCGATCGCGGCATTGCCGGTCCCGGCGCTCGCCGCGGCTTGAGGATTCGACTCGCCGCGCCAGTAGACGCTGATCACTTTGCCAATGAGGTTCGCGGGTGGCGTAACCTCATCCGGCTGGCCATTGCGGCTCACGCTAATTTCCGCCGGGGAAGTGTGGACGACGCGACCCACGTAGGTGTTGTTGGCATGCCGATACGCAACCATATCGCCCGTGGCAAAGGAGCGGGCCACTTTCCAGACGAGGATGCGGCTGCCCGCGGGGATTTCCGGTGCAGCGCTGTTGCCGGGGACGACGTATTGGCCAACCAGCCAGATCCGCGCGGCGATGGCGAACAGCACCACGAGGAGGGCCGTCGCCGCATCCTTGCGCCACAAGCGACCCGGCGGGAGCGGTGCTGTCTTACCGGAACGACCACTGATCTTCTCAATCGCGCTGGCCACGACGAGGAAGGTGAAACACCAGAGGAAGCCGAGCATCCACTCCCAACCGGGAATGCTGCCGAAGAAGCCAAGGAAACCAAAAAGCGAAAGGACCAGAAACCGCTGGCTCCACGGATGGCGAAAGCCCATCTGGTGAAAGACGCGTTCCGCGGCAGTGGACGGTTCGGTTTTGCCGCGGCTTTGCCCCGCCCGTGGATCGCCACCTGACGCTGCCGGGCGATGGTCCGCTTCCGCGAGTCGCATGATGAAAATGACGATCCAGATCATCAGCCCGAGAAGGAACGCGATGACCACCAACATGAGCGGTCCGGACGGCAGACGCGGCGGGTTCAGGCGATTCGCTTCCATGACCAGCTCATGCAATGCGCCAACGAACACCGTGAGACCGCAAGCCAGCCAGAGGAACCAGCGAAAGAGAAGACTGGCTGTCTCGGCGCGGCGTTCGAGCGCCAGCCAGTAGTCGCGACGCGGGATGTTGAGTAGACTGGGGAACCGAATGGCGCACCGGGAAACCAGCCAGAACAGGCCCAGCAATGTCAATGGAAACGCGCTGACCCAGACAAGGTAGCTGGAGCGATTCATCCAGCCATTGGGATGGCCGTCCAAATCAAAATGCGTCGGCGGTCGTTCCGGCAACTGCGACGACGATCCCACTACGAAGCAGACCAAAGCAAAATACAGCAGCACGAAGAGAAAGGCGGGGGCCAGCAACCGCTGTCCGGTGTCCGCGTGACCTGGGCGGATGAGATAGCCAGTGGCTCTCCAGGCGCCATCGCGCTCGCGGATGAACATCACCGTTTCGACCGCGGCCGGCAGTTCTCCGAAAGCCGTCTTAAACCGGGCCTGAAAGCGAGAGCCGCCGGCGGAGAACTCCGTATCGTGAACCGTCCGGGAAAGAACTTTTCCAAGCGGATCGCGGACGCTTACCGCCTTGCTCGCCCATGCCTCCCTCGTCACGGCACCGTGAAACCAGGTCGCGGCCGCATCCCAACTCGCCGCGTATTCGCCACGATCCAGCAACGCCAGCCAGGCTCGCACAGCGGGCAGCGGAGCTGCTTCCGCCAACGCGGCCTGCCCACCGGCGGTGGATTGGGCGACCGTTTCCACCTGCGTTCTAAACTCGCCCGCGGTCTGGTAGCGTAATTCCGGCGTCTTCTCCAAGGCGCGGAGGACGATTTCGTCGAGGCGCACATCAATCGTCATCCCGCGGATGCGGGAGGACGGCGGCTGCAGTTTGTCCGCGGGAAGCTCACCGGTGAGCATTTCGTAGAGCACCACGCCCAGGCTGTAGATGTCCGCGCGATGGTCGGTGCGCTGATGCTTCTTCTGCTCCGGCGCCATGTATTGCGGTGTGCCGGCCGGTTGCGATTCGGCGACGCCGGTGCTCGAATCCTCACCGAGCATCTTGGCGATGCCGAAGTCGGCGATCTTCACCCGGCCTTCCTTGTCGAGCAGCAGGTTCTCCGGCTTGATGTCGCGATGCACGATGCCGTGCTCGTGGGCGTACTGGAGCGCCTCGCAGATGGGCGGCACGACGGCCAGCGCCTGCTCGGGAGTGAAGCGATTGGCGCTCATCGCCTGGCGCAGGTTCACGCCATCGACGAATTCCATGAGCAGGAAATAGAATCCGCCCGCGCGGCCGAAATCGTAGACCGTGACGATGTGCGGATGATTGAGCGCCGCGAGCGCGTGGGCTTCGTGGGTGAAGCGTTGGGCGAATTCGCCATCACTCGCCCGCTCGGGCGCGAGCAGCTTGAGAGCGACGAGGCGATTGAGCGATTTCTGCCGCGCCTTGTAGACCACCCCCATGCCGCCGCGTCCGAGGCATTCCAGGATCTCGAGCTGCGGAAAATGCGGGGCCAGTTCCTCCGGGGATAGCGGGGGCGCAACGGGAATCTTCGGCTCCTCCGTAAAGGCGGTTTCAGGACCGAGGGGCAAAGCGGCGAGGCACCGCGGGCACAGACCCTCGGGCGCATGGGCTGGGAGCGCCGCTTCACAGCGGGGACATTTCGGCGGGGGCGAAGCGGAATCGGTCATCGCAGTTTCCAATAAGATTCCACGCGGGATTGTTACACGCGGCCCAAGACTTCCACGACGTAGCGCACTTCGGCATCCACATCCTCGTCGCTGGAGACGGTGTCGGCGACCGTTGCGCGAAACACATCGCGGAATCGCTTGCGCAGCCGGTGCACCGCCACGCGCGCCGCACCTTCGCTCGCCCCGATCTCGCCCGCAATTCTGTCGTAGGGAATCCCGCCGCGTTCCGCGGTGAGATATTCCTTGAGGCGCGCAAAGTCCGCGCCGCGCCCAGCGCCCTCGTACTCCGCCCGCAAGCGCGTCATCGTTTGTTCGAGCAGCGTCAGCGCCCAGCGCCGCTCATAGAGGTGATCGGCCGGCATCGACGGCCCCGCATCGGCGAGATAACATTGCTCGGCAAATTCGGCGTCCAAGGGCACCAACGCCTGTCCCCCACCCCGCCGCGCGGTGCGGCCCTTGTCCCATTCATTCGCCAGGAAGCGCTTCACGGCCATGATGAGAAAGGTGCGGAACCGTCCGCGATCCCGCTCGACCGCTTCCAGCCAATCCTTCTGCAACAAGCGGGCGAAAAACTCCTGCGTCAGATCCTGCGCATCATGCGGCGAATTTCCCAGCCGCCGGACGAAGGCATAGAGCGGAGGCCAATAGCCCTTGCACAGCGTCTGCAAGGCATCCTCCGATTCCGGCGATGCCTTGTCGCGCGCGGCCATGACCACCGACCAGCGCGTGGTGACGAAGTGCGCTGGCGGCGAGGCCGGGGATTCGTGCTGGTCGGAGGAGAGAGGCATCGCGGAAGCGAGTAGAGCTTACCAAAGAGATAAGCGGCGGCGATCCATTGTTACCGTCCACGAGGTAGACGGCAGCTCCCGTCAGTTCATCCCGAACTCATTTCCAAGCCAACACCTTCAGGCCCTTGACACGCTTGAACTCGCCGATGTGTCCGGTCACGACCGCTGCGCCGAGGCTGCGAGCATGGGCGGCGATGAGCAGATCGAGAGGGCCAATGATCACCCCTCTTTTTTCCAACTCCACCCGGATTTCTCCGTAATCAACCACGGCGGACGACTCGAACGGCAGTACGGTGAAGCATGAGAGCAATCCATCGACTGCACGACGCTGTTCACGGGGACGCGCGGAACGATGCACACCGACCTCCAATTCCGCGGCCGTGATCACCGAGACAACGCAAGTCTCGCTCGGCGGCAGAGCACTTGACACGGAACGCCCCCTCAGAAGTGAGACGCACACCGAGGTGTCGAGGAGATAAAGCATGCCCTCTAGTCGAGGTTCAAATCGCGCTTCTGCTGCTCCTGCGTTCTCTCGATATCCGGAAAATCCGCACCTTGGGGAAAATTCTCCCGCATATAGCGGGCGACATCGTTCAGCGTCTTGAGCTTTGGCTTGCGGTTTGGCTTGAGGACCACTTCGTCGCCGCGCTTCTCAATTACCACTTCCGTGCCCTCGAAGCGGAAGGCTTTCGGAAGACGAACCGCCTGGCTGCCGCCGTGTTGGAAGAGTTTCGCCATCGTCATAGCTACATAGTGTATCTACACGCACTTTCCGTCAAGCAAAGTCGATCACCCCGGCCACGTGCGGAGGGCGAGATCGGCGACGGCTTGCAACTCCTTGCGCGACAGCCCGCCGGCGGCCTGGACGGCGAGACCGTGGACAACGGCCATGAGATAGGCGGCGAGGTCGCCCGCTTTCGTGCCGGCGGGGAGGTCACCGGCGGTGATGGCGCGCTGGAAGCGACGGCGCAGGGCGGTGCGGGCGTCATTGCGCTGGGCAGCGAGCATCTGACGGATCGGGTCGGCTTCGGCGCCAGAAGAAAGAGCGGCCTGCACGACCATGCATCCTCCAGGGTTCTTCGGATCGCCCAATTGACTGACCACGCCCTGCAGCAATCGCCCGGCGACTTTTCGGGCAGTCGGCTCACGGAGCGCTTCGTCGAAGCAGGCGGCGGGGCCGGAGAGGTAGCGTTCCAGGGCTTGGCGAAAAAGCTGCTCCTTGTTGCCGAAGGCGGCGTAGAGGCTCGGGCGGTTGATGCCCATGGCGGCGGTGAGGTCGGAAAGGGAGGTGCCCTCGTAACCCTGGCGCCAGAAAAGCTCGAGCGCTTGCTGGAGAGCGGCGTCGGGATCAAAGGCGCGGGGGCGGCCCCGGGCGGCAGCGGGGGGATTCATCTGTTTCATACTGTTCGGTAAAATAATCCATTGACGGCCTTTTGTCCACGGCGTATTTGCATACCAACCGATACAGAACTCTCTTCCGCGCGACCTGCCACCCACCCTGGCACGTCGCGTTTTCGCCCCCACCGGAGTCCGCTCGGTTTCATCCAAATCCAGCTCAACTCAAACCAAAACACATCATATCACAGAAACTCGCAGGTAAAGTCGCCGTCGTCACCGGAGCCTCCAAGGGCATCGGCGCAGGAATCGCCGCCCGACTGGCCGCGGAAGGCGCGGCGGTGGTCGTCAATTACTCCTCCAGCAAAGA
>NZ_JBDUCX010000092.1:0-23984 GCF_040003245.1 Chthoniobacter sp. | reverse complement strand
CCGGTTGCCCTGGCTGCGCATGCTGCACCTGCGCGATCCGGGATTGCACCATGGCCATGAACTGCTGCTGCCCCACGACCGCCATTACCCGATCGCGGCCGACGAAGGAGACAACGGCCAGCAGGCCGATAAACAGGATCGCAAAGTGAATGCAGAAAGTCAGCAAGAGCAGTCCGAACGCCCGCGGCGCTTCGATGCTGTAGACTTTCATCGGGATCAACAGGACCAAGCCCAGGACCATGCCGCCGAATCCAATGAGCATCAGCCACGAGCGCATCGCATCGTGCATTTTCATGGCAAACATCAGCAGCACGACGCCCACGACGACGATCCCGATGCCCAGCGCAAAATTGCACACCCAGGCCTTGAGGACGTTTCCGAACGTCGCGGTTTCCTTGGGAACCACCGCCTTCGCGGCGAGCCACATGGCCAGGATGCCGAGAATCAAGTTGACGATTTGATACCCGATATAGGCGCCATTAACAGGCAGCGGTGGAACGCTTCCGAGAACAGAGGGAAAATGCCAGGAACCCGACGCATCGGGCAGGCCCGCCAACATGGATCCAAGGGAAAGGAGTTGCATGCGGTTCGAGGCTACCGGAGAACCTCCGTTCGTAACAATACTAATGTTAACTTTTCCGATGATTGAACTACGCCATTTACGGAAAGCTTTCGGAGGTAAACCGGCTGTCCATGATCTCTCGCTCGAAGTGCGCAAGGGCGAGATTTTCGGCCTGCTCGGGCACAATGGCGCGGGCAAAAGCACCACGCTGGGTATCCTGCTTGGTCAGGTTTTCCCTGATGCCGGCGAAGCTTTCATCAATGGCGTCTCCGTGCAGCGGGAGCGCGCGCAGGCCCTCGCGAAGACCGGCGCCATCTTTGAGGCGCCGCGCTTTTACGATTACCTCAGCGGCTGGCGCAACCTGGAGATTTACACGAGTTACTCGGCGCATGTGCCGAAGGACAAGATCGCCGAAGCCGTGGAGATCGTGGGCCTGACGAAGCGCATTCGCGACAAGGTCGGCACCTACAGCCAGGGCATGCGGCAGCGACTCGGCCTGGCGCAGGCGCTCCTGCCGGAAAATGAACTCGTGCTGCTCGATGAACCCACCAACGGCCTCGACCCCGAGGGCATCCACGAGATGCGCCTGCTCATCCAGCGGCTCAATCGCGAGCACGGCATCACCGTGCTCTTTTGCTCGCACCTCCTCGTCGAGGTCGAGCAGCTCTGCGATCGCGTGGCCATTCTCAATCAGGGCCACAAGGTCTTCGACGGGCGCTGGGCTGAACTGGAATCAGATCGGAGGCAAGTGCGTCTGGAAGTGGACGAGTGGGAAAAAGCCGAAACGATCCTGCGGCGGATCGGAGGACTGTCGATCATGGAACGCGGGGTCGTCACCGTGGATAAGACTTTTGACATCGCTGAAATCGTCACCTGTCTTGTGCAGGGTGGCGTGCGCGTCCGTGCGGTGGAACCGCAACGGCGCAATCTCGAGGAGATCTATCTCACTATCACGCACCATGGAATCCCACCCCTCGCCGAACGATGACGAGGCTGTCGCGCATGATATTCCGCTCTTCCTCCGTCGTGGCCCACGCCTTCTCTTGAAAAATCAATGATCCTCTTCTTTCGCCAACTGTGGGGTGAACTGTGGAAGCTTTTCGCGCGCAAACGCACTTACATCGGCTTCGTCGCATTTCTCGCCTTGGAAGTCATCATCCTCATCCTGTATCAGCTCCCTCCCGTGCAGCGTTCGTTCCGCCATATCATGGAAAAGGCGGGCTACGGATTCGATGGATACTTCTCCGGACTTACGCTCGCTTTTCAAGTGGTGTGCTGGACCGTCTTCCTGCTCGGTGGGCTCTACATCGCGCTCGTCGGCGGAGATATCGTGGCCAAGGAAGTGGAAGACGGCACCATGCGCATGACGCTCTGCCGGCCGGTCTCGCGCACCCGCATCCTCGTCTTGAAGTTGCTCGCCAGTATCATCTACACCGCAGTTCTCACGGTGTTCATCGGGACGAGCGCTCTCGTGCTGGGTTTGCTGCGGCAGGGTAGGGGCGGATTCTTTGTCTATCAGCCGTTGCAGAATCTCTTCGCCCTCTACGATTTTGGTCCCGGGTTGCAGCACTATTTTTCCTCGCTGCCCCTGCTCTGCATCACTTTGCTCACCGTCACTTCGCTCGCTTTCATGTTCTCGTGCTTCAACATGAAACCCGCGGCGGCAACAATCTGCACGCTCACCTACATCACGACCGACAACATCTTCCGCAATGTTCCCTATTTTGAATCCATCAAGTACTGGCTCGTCACCAGCCACATTGAAACTTGGTACAACGCCTACCGCGTGCCTTTCCCATGGTTCCAGACAGTGGAAGACCTCGCTTTCCTTTTCGGCTTCGATGCCACGGTCATCCTCATCGGTATGATCGCTTTCTCCGTGCGGGATTTCAAGTCTTGAGGTCTGCCGATTCGCGGCAACAGTAGCAGTCCCAAGTTCGCGCTCATTTATGGATATCTACGCCGATCCCGCTTACGCCATGGCCACGGAGCAATTCCAGGTCATCGCCGATTACCTGAACCTCGATAGCAACGTCCGCGAGCGCATGCTTTACCCGAAGCGCGCCATCGCCGTCACCCTGCCCATCCACCGCGATGACGGCAGCATCCACACCTATCAGGGCTACCGCGTGCAGCATCACCTCGCCATGGGCCCCACCAAGGGCGGTGTGCGCTTTCATCCCGGCGTGAGCCTCGGCGAAGTCGCCGCGCTCGCCACGTGGATGAGCTGGAAATGCGCTCTCACCGGCCTGCCCTACGGCGGCGCCAAGGGCGGCGTCACCGTCAATCCGCGCGACCTTTCCCTGCGCGAGCTGGAAGCCCTCTCCCGCCGCTACATGCAGGAGATGATTCCCTTCGTCGGCCCGCACACCGACGTCATCGGCCCCGACATGGGCACCAATGAGCAAGTCATGGCCTGGTTCATGGACACCTACTCGGTCTACAAAGGCTACGCCGTCCCCGAGATCGTCACCGGCAAACCGGTGAGCATCGGCGGCACCACCGGCCGGCGCGAAGCCACCGGCCGCGGCGTCGTCTACCTCATCGAGCGCGCCATGAACGTCCTCAAGATGCAGCCCGACCAGTGCACCGCCGTCATCCAGGGCTTCGGCAATGTCGGCGCCGTCACCGCCCTCGGCCTCGCTTACAAGGACGGGATGAAAATCACCGGCATCAGCGACGCCTTCGCCGCCTTCCATCGCGCCGACGGCATCGACATCACCGCCGCCGACAAATACGTCAACGAACACGGCAGCCTCGCCGGCTTCACCGAAGCGGACCCCATTTCCGCCGACAACCTCCTCACCCTGCCGTGCGATGTCCTTGTGCCTGCCGCCGTCGAGGGCGTCATCACGGAGAAAAACGCCGGCCAACTCCGCTGCCGCATCCTCGCCGAGGCCGCCAATGGCCCCACCACCCCCGCCGCCGACCGCATCCTCTTCGAGCGCTGGAACGACATCTTCGTCATCCCCGACATCCTCTGCAACGCCGGCGGCGTCATCGTCTCCTACTTTGAGTGGGTGCAAGGCCTGCAGCAATTCTTTTGGAACGAGAGCGAAGTCATCGACAAACTCTTCCGCATCCTCGAGCAAGCCTTCACTGCCGTCACCAAGCGCGCCCGCGACGCCAAGATCCCGCACCGCGTCGCCGCCATGGCCATCGGCGTCGAACGCGTCCTCGCCGCCAAAAAAGCCCGCGGCCTGTTCCCCTAGGCCCTCGCCCATCCTTTTAAGGATGCTGCGGGAAAGGGAGTTCAGGGGTTTGCGGTTTTCGCCACGGGCAGTCCCGCGAACTTCCACGAGTGATAGCCGCGATGCAGGTGATAGATCGACTGGAACCCGAGCGCGCGGAGGACCTCCACCGCCTTGCGACTCCGGAATCCACCCGCGCAATAGACCAGCACCGGCCGGGTCCGGTCGAGGTCCGCCACGCGCTCTCGAAAAGTAGCGTCCCCTAGGGAGACGTTGATCGCGCCCGGTACCGCGCCTCCCGCGAACTCCTTTCTGGATCTCACATCCAGCACCTGCGCGTCGGTTTGGGTTTGCAGCAGTTCCCTGGCGCCGCGCGCCCGCACGTTCACGCATTTCCTTCCCACTTCCGCGGTAAACAACCGCCGATCCCAACGCCCTTCATACCAGAACCATGCCAGGCAGATCGCGGCGAAGACAAGCAGGGCTGGCAGGATCAGGTTCATCGGGTGGGCTGGGCAACGGCCGGAAGGACCCCGCCCTGTTCCGGTGCAAACCCGCGCCGGAAGCGCAGCGCCACATGCACCAGGCCGATGAGGACCGGCACTTCGATGAGCGGGCCGACCACCGCGGCGAAGGCCACGCCGGATTTGATGCCAAAGACCGCGATGGCCACGGCGATGGCGAGTTCGAAGTTATTGCCCGCCGAAGTGAAGGCGAGCGTCGTCGCGCGCGGGTAATCCGCACCGAGCCGCTTGGCCATGAAGAAGCTCACGAGGAACATGATGGCGAAGTAGATCGTGAGCGGGATGGCGATGCGCACCACATCCAGCGGCAGCGCGACGATGGCGTTTCCCTTGAAGGTGAACATCACGACGATGGTAAAGAGCAGGGCGCCGAGCGTGAGCGGCGAGATGCGCGGGATGAACTTCTGCTCATACCAAGCCTCGCCTTTGAGCGGGACGAGCACCACGCGGCTGAGCACGCCCGCGGCAAACGGAATGCCGAGGTAAATCATCACGCTCCAAAAAATCGCGGACATCTCGATTTTCACGACTTTTCCCTCCAGGCCGAAATACGGCGGGAGCACGGTGATGAAGAGCCAGGCGAAGGCGCTGTAGAACAGGATCTGCGCGATGCTGTTGAGCGCGACGAGACCGGCGGCGTATTCGCGGCTGCCCTTGGCGAGATCGTTCCAGACGAGCACCATCGCGATGCAGCGCGCGATGCCGACGAGGATGAGGCCGACCATGTAATCGGGGTGATCGCGCAGCAGCGTGACCGCGAGCAGGAACATGAGCACCGGGCCGACGAGCCAGTTTTGCACCAGCGAAAGGGTGAGGATGCGGGTGTTGGCGAAGACCTTGGGGAGCTGCGCGTATTTCACCTTCGCGAGCGGCGGATACATCATGAGGATGAGGCCGATGGCGATGGGCAGGTTGGTGGTGCCCACGGTCATGGGCGCAAAAAAAGCCTCCGGATCGGCGATGACGAAATGCCCGAGGGCGACGCCCAGGCCCATGGCCGCAAAGATCCAGACCGTGAGGTAACGGTCGAGGAAAGACATTCTTCGTGAGACCGATTCGGTGAGGGGCGCGGTGCTCACGGGGGAGGGGATAGCGGTCAGCAGCAGCCGGACGGGCCGCAGCCGCAACCGCCGTCGGCGGATGCGGATGGCTCGTCGGCTTTCGCGGCGCCGTACCCACCGAGCACGACGCGCTTGATCGGCTCGCCGGTCTCGGGGTGATGGGTGAGCAGTGCGTCGGTCGTGCCCTGCTGGATTTCGTAGTGCTTGGGCTCCTCGCAGCAGGAGGCCGGAATCGTTTCGTAGAGGTAGGTAGGCATGGTGTGGAGTTAGACGGGTTGCGCATCGAGAAAGAGATGGGTCAGCGCGTCGGGACCCACCGGTTCGCGTTCCGACCAGCGGAGCAAGGCTGTGCGGCTGGCCAGTTGCCCGGTGACTTCGCGCAGATACGGCAGTTCATTGGCGCCCCGGCGCACCAGCAACGGATCGGTCGTCCCGCTTTCGGCGAAGCTCTGGTTGATGACCCACGCGAAGGGTTCGATGCCCGCGCGGCGCAGGTCTTCCTGCAAAGTGGCGGCTTCGTGGACCGGGGTGGCCTCGGGAAGTGTGACGAGAAGGACGCGCGTGAACTCGGGGTCGCGCAGCCGGGGAAGCAGTTCCCGGACTTCCTCCGGGATGGTGTCGCGTGCCTGGCGTCCCAGTTCGCGGTGATAGGCTTCGGTTGCATCCAACAGCAGCAGCGTGTGGCCGGTCGGTGCGGTATCGAGCACGACGAAGCTCTCGCCCCCTTGGGCCACGGTGCGGGCGAAGGCGCGGAAGACCGCAATCTCCTCGGTGCAGGGCGAGCGCAAGTCCTCCTCGAGCAGCGCCCGGCTGTCCGGGTCGAGGTCCGCGCCTTGGGCGGCGAGCACTTCTTCCACGTAGGCCGCGGTCTCCGCCGCCGGGTCGATGCGGCTGATGGTGAGGCCCGGCACTTCTCCGTTCAGGGCTTCGACAACGTGCGCCGCCGGGTCGGTGGTGGAGAGATGCACGCGAAGCCCACGGCGGGCCAGATCCACGGCGATGGCGGCGGCCACGGTGGTCTTGCCGACGCCTCCTTTACCCATCGTCATCACCAGGCCATGGCCCGGCGCAGCGAGCAAGTTCAGCAACTCCCCGGGCTCGAGCAACTCTTCACGGGCGAATGAGCGCGACTGCGGGGCAACTGCGGGGGCCGCGGTATCCGTGGACCGGACGAGGGCGCGGAGCGCTTCCACGCCGAGGAGATTGTGCGGGCGGAGCACGACTTCATATACCGGCAAAGAGGCGAGGAACTCCCGATAGGCCGCCAGGGCCGCCGCGCCTCGTTGTTCCAGGGCCAGCGCGACCTCGTCGCTCCGATCCGTCGCGCGAAACAGCCCGTTGAGGATCAGTCGTTGATTCGCCACGCCGATGGCGGTGAGTTCATCGCGCGTCCGCTGCGCTTCCCGCAAGGCGGCTTTCTGCGCGCGACTCACGAGCACCAGGATCGTGCGCGTTCCATCGGCCAACGCCGCGATGGCGGCTGCATACACCGAACGTTGCTGGTCCATGCCAGCCAGCGGGCCGAGACAGGAGGTGCCGGTCGTATTGGTGGCAAAGAATCCCGTCCACGCCTTGGGCAGCATGAGCAGGCGCAGGGTATGGCCAGTCGGTGCGGTGTCGAAAATCACGTGGTCGAATTCCACGGTCGCCACGGCATCCCCGAGCAGGCGCGAAAACTCATCGAAGGCCGCGATCTCCGTCGTGCACGCCCCGGAGAGCTGTTCCTCCATGCTGGCCAGCGCCGCGGGTGGAAGCTGTCCGCGCAATGGGCCGATGATTTTTTCCCGATACGCCCGCGCCGCTTCATCGGGATTGATATTCAGCGCCGAGAGTTGCGCCACGTTCGGCACCGGCGTGGGCGCATCCGTGAGCCTTACGCCCAGCACTTCATCGAGATTCGACGCGGGATCGGTGCTCACGAGGAGCACGCGCTTTCCTTGATCCGCCAGCGCAATCGCCGTGGCGCAGGCCAGCGAGGTCTTCCCGACCCCACCCTTGCCTGTGAAGAAAAGGAACCGCGTCGCCTCCTCCAGGAGGCGCGCAATCGAATGGGATTCGTTCACGACAGGACCTCCGGCGTTTCTACCGCCGCGCGGCGGCGAATCCATTCCGCGCGCTGGTCGTGATCGGGGTAAGCGCCTTGCAGCACCAGTTCGCCATCGAGGAAGATGAGCGGCAGTTTTTCCGCGCCCTGCGCTTCGAGGAACGCCTTGACGGTCGGGTTCTGCACGAAAGCCAGCGGCTGCTGCGCAAGATTGTAGCGCTCCACTTTGACGCCGCGCTGCTTGAGTTGATGCAGGAAGCCCGCGAACTGCGGTAGGATCGGATCAATGGATGGTCCGCACACTCCTGACGGACAGCACATCGGCGGGTCGTAAACTTGAATGGTTTTCATTGGGCGATTTCGGGGAGGGAACTGGCGCGCAGCGAGCGCTTCCGGTTGGGCGGGTTTGTCTTCGTCTGGTGATGTGACCAGTTCGTAAAATGGTCAGGCAAGGTTGGCTTCATCGTGCGTCCTCCGCGTGAAACTCATCGAGGCAGCAGAACATGTTGAGCAGGCACGGCCGGCTCAGGGAGTAGAAGATCTGGGTCCCGCGGCGCTCATCCTTCACGATCCCGACATTTCGCAGCACCGCGAGGTGGTTGGAAACCGTGGACATATCGACGCCGACCAAAGCCGTCAGGTCCGCCACGCAGCGTTCGCCGCTGGCCAGCGCATCGACGATGACCAGGCGATTGGGATTGCTCATCGCCTTGAACACCGCCGCCGCAACGCGGAAATCTGCCGGGGTCTTCGGTTTGGGAGGTGTCGGGGCCGCTTGCATACTTTGATAATCGGCCAAATATCAAAATAAAGCAAATGGTCTTCGGCAACTCGACCTCGCCGAAGCCCGGCGGTTGAGGCGGAAGGAAGAACCGGAAGACGCCGAGGCGGCCAGCCAGCTTTGGGGAAAAGGTGATCCAGCGTAGGGAGTGGAACCGGAGGGAGGGGCTCGGCCTGGCAGCATTTCAGTCTTGACAAGAGGCGTCTTTTGGTCTACCACACTTGCGTGACAGTGGGGGAAGGGTAGGAAAGGAGTTTGGGTGTTTCAGCGGCCCGGTTTGGGAAAGGACTATTCAATCGAAGGATGCACAGGACACGGACCAGATCATCGAACGCTTTGCTGACGGGAGTTCCCGGCGGGCGTTTCCGCGTGCCCGGATGCCAGACCGAGCTCCCGGCGAGACCCGCCGCATTGCTTTCCAGAGTCACTCCCTCTCACTCGCGCGGGGCAAGGGGTCACGCGAAGCGCGCCCGCAGGGTTGGCGACGGCGGTCGCAAGCAATCGTGCCCAGTCGTGCCTGATCGTGCCTGTATTTTTTTTCGCCTCACAGTCCGACTTGCAGCCCGAAGGGATCTGGAACAAGAACGTGGAACAGCGGGGGCCGGTCGCAGGCGTCGAAAGAGATCTGTGCCGATGCGTGTGACTCTCACCGACTTTTACAGAGAGATCGCACCGAATCGCACCCTTCCAATCCGACCCGGATTAAACCGCCGCCGATCCGCATGCGCTTACAGAGGACACCGACGACATCCGGCCAGTTCCGACTCGATCCGACCCATGAATTTCGCCGCTCCGAATCGCCAAAACTGCCCGCTCCAATGCGCGGCGGGCCGGGCTCGGGGAAAATCGTTCATCTCGGTAAAGCCCGATCAAGGCAAATTAAGCCAAATCAAGGCAATCAAGGCGGCACAAGGTCGAAATATTCCGCGCTTGCTCCCCAGCCTCCACGTCCAGGACCCCAGTGGAACAATCATGTGGAACAGCCGGCGAGACGGACGGAGCGCGAAATGGTCTGTCCCTTTCAGCGCCCATTTTGGCCACCAATAAAGACAGAGGGATCGCACCGAATCGCACCGATCAAATCCACCGCACGACAACAAACCGGAACGGGCCGCACACGCACCTGCGAGCGGGTTTTGTCGCACCAAAATCCAGAAGCTCGTCACAGGACCGTCACAAAGAAAATGAGAATGTCACACGTTTGTAACATGACGGAGACGAGTTTGTCACAGACAGGTCCGACTCTGTGCTCCATTAAATCCCGACCAATCTTGCGTTCCTGATCGAAAACCGCCCCCAATGCCTTCCGCGCCATCCACTGCTTTGCCTCCGACTGCGTCCGTCGGCGATGCGCTGCTCAATCGCAATCGGTTTCGGTTTCTCGGGCTCACGCCGGATGACATCATCAAATACTTTTTCAATGGCAACGCGGTCGTGGCGGTCGTGGTGCTGGCGCTGATCACGATCTTTCTCTTCCGCGAGGGGGCGGGCTTTTTCGGGCAGAGCCTGCGCGACCAGCGGCTCTATCGGCTGGCCGGTTTGGAATACGTCGATTTCATCCGCCACGAGGTGGACGACCACACAGCACTGACCCGTGCGCTAAACGAGTCGCGACTGGCGCAATTCAACAAGTTGACCGCAGCGGGCAAAACACCCGAGGAAGTGAATGCGGCGCTGGCGCCCTTCGATGCTTTCGCGGGCGCGTTTGGCGACACCATTGAGGATGTGCGCGGTATCCTTTCCGATCTCACCGATGCGGCGACGGCGATCAAAACCAAGGAGCAGATCAACGGCGATCACATGGTTCAGAAGTCGATGTTGCTGGGCGCCGGTCGGAAGGATGAAGCGGACAAGGTCGAGATCAAGCCGGTCGATTTCGCGGCCGAAACCGCCATCCTCAAGAGCACGTTCCCGGCGTTCCAGGCGGCGAACAGGCAATTCGCCACCAAGCTCGAGGCGACGCTGGCCACTGCCCCGGTGATGTCCGACGCCAAACTCCAGGCGCAGATCGACAAGGTAAAGGTCCGCGCCCGCGCGCTCATCCGATCGCTCCCGCACATCGAGCAGCAAATGCAGGATTGGAAATACGACGCACCGGTCCCGGCCTCGCGGGCGCTGACGTCGTTTCTCTTCGGCCGCGAATGGATCACGGCCAGCTTCTGGCAGGATTGGTACGGGATCGTGCCGCTCTTCGTCGGGTCGTTGCTCGTCTCGGTCATCGCGCTGGCCATCGCCGTGCCCCTGGGCATCTCGGCGGCGATCTACGTCAGTGAAATCGCCGGCCCGAAAGAAAAGAACTTCATCAAGCCGTATATCGAATTCATTTCCGCGATCCCGTCCGTGGTGCTCGGCTTCTTCGGCATCGCCGTGCTGGGAACCGCTTTGCGCTGGACCTCGCAAGTGTCCTTCCTGAGCTGGATCCCCGGTTTCCCGATGAGCGAGCGCTTGAATGCCCTCACGGCCGGCTGCCTGCTGGCGCTCATCTCCGTGCCGACCATCTTTTCGCTCGCGGAAGACGCCCTGAACAACGTGCCCAAGCACTTCAAGGAAGCGTCCTACGCCCTGGGCGCAAACCGCCTCCAGACGATCGTGCGCATCCTCGTCCCGGCTTCGCTGTCCGGCATCATCTCGGCGGTTCTGCTGGGCTTTGGCCGCGTGATCGGCGAGACGATGATCGTGCTGCTGTGCGCCGGTAATCGCATCGCCATTCCCGACTTCACGCAGGGCCTCGGTGCGTTCTTTCAACCGGTCCACACGATGACTGGCATCATCGCCCAGGAGATGGGCGAGGTGGTCAAGGGCGGCATCCATTACCGCGCGCTCTTCATGGTGGGCATCGTCCTCTTTTTGCTCTCGCTGATCATCAATTACATCGCCCAGCGCATCGTCCAGCGCTACCGCATTTCCATCGGGTAAAGAACATGCACGCCCCCGCCAATCCCTTTCTCGCCCCGAAGACTTCCGCTCGTGTGTTCGAGCGCTTCGCGTTTGGCTTCTTCCGTGCGGCGACCTATTTCATTCTGGTCTGCGCCGCGTGCATCTTCGGGCTTATCTTTTTCAAGGGTGGGCAGACGGTGTTTCAGACGCACTTTCCCTTCGTCAATGTGCCGTTCCTGACCCAGGCGCCGGAGACGCTCTTCGTCTTCCAGTACGAAGGTAAAAAGATGGAGCTCGGCGACCGGGCCTTCCGCGAATTCAAGAACACCCACGGGATCACCGACATTCCGGCGGAAAGTTACGTCTATAGCGCGGGCGGAATTTTCCCCTGCATCGTGGGCACTGTGTTGCTCGTCATCGGGTCGATGGCAATCGCGCTTTTCATTGGGATCAGCGCCGCGATCTATCTCAATGAGTACAGTACGCAGGGGAGATTCGTGCACTTCGTGCGCCTCGCCATCTTGAACCTCGCTGGCGTGCCTTCCATTGTCTTCGGCCTCTTCGGTCTCGGCCTGTTCGTGGGCTTCATGCCCATGCTGCAAGGGTTTTCCAATCCCACGGTGCCGAGCTTGCCGGTGGGCTTCGGCCATTACCTGAATTTCTCCGGGTGGAATGTGTGCCTGCTCTCCGGTTGGTTCACGCTGGCCTTCATGGCGCTGCCGGTGGTGATCACGGCCAGTGAAGAGTCGCTCAAGTCCGTGCCGAAAGGCTTTCGCGAAGGCTCGCTCGCTCTCGGCGCTACCAAGTGGCAGACCATCCGCACGAACGTCCTGCCCTATGCGCTGCCCGGCATGCTCACCTCCTCCATTCTCGGCATCGCCCGCGTGGCGGGGGAGACGGCGCCCATCATGTTTACCGCGGCATACGTGGTGCGCGACAAGATGCCCTGGCAGGTGGACCACGCGCTCGACGTGGTCTTCCAAGGGGTGATGGCGCTGCCCTACCATATCTACGTCGTCAGCTCGAAAATCCCGCAGAATGAATACACCGAGCGGGTCCAGTACGGCGCGGCCTTTGTCTTCCTCGTCATCGTCATGGGCATTGCGCTCAGCTCCATCTTCCTGCGCATCAAGATGCGAAACCGCTACCGCTGGTAACTATTCTTGCCATGAACGCTTCCGCTCCCAACTCTCTCATGAAGCCGCCCGAAACTGCTCCGATGCCCCTCGCTGCCCCAGTGACTTCCGAAGAACACCCGACGATGATCGAGGTCGAAAACCTCGACTTCTACTACGGCCAGGCGCGCGCGCTCCACGGCATCAACGTCAAGATCCCGGCGAACAAGGTCACGGCCTTCATCGGGCCTTCCGGCTGCGGCAAGTCGACGCTCCTGCGTTGCTTCAATCGCATGAACGACCTCGTGGACATCGCGCGCATCGGCTCCGGCAATATTCGCATCCATGGCATCGATATTCACCAACCGGACGTGGATGTCATCGCGCTCCGCCGGCAGGTTGGCATGGTCTTCCAGAAGTCGAACCCGTTTCCCAAGTCGATCTACGAGAACATCACCTATGGCCTGCAAATCCAGGGCATCAACGATCGCAAAAAGCTCGATGAAGTGGTCGAGAAAAGCCTGCGCGGCGCCGCCTTGTGGGACGAGGTGAAAGACCGCCTGCACACCAGCGGCCTCGGCCTTTCCGGCGGCCAGCAGCAGCGCCTGTGCATCGCGCGCGCCATTGCCGTGGAGCCGAGCATCATCCTCATGGATGAGCCATGTTCCGCGCTCGATCCGATCGCCACTTCCAAGGTCGAGGAATTGATCCAGCAGTTGAAGGGCAAGTACACCATCGTCATCGTCACCCACAACATGCAGCAGGCTGGCCGCTGCTCGGACAACACGGCGTTCTTCTACCTCGGCAAATTGGTGGAGTACGCCAGGACGGAAAAGATCTTCACAAATCCTTCGCAAAAGCAAACAGAGGACTACATTACGGGGCGTTTCGGTTGATCTCCTGCCATGCTATGCCTCACCCCTGACCGAGATCTGATATGAGCCTATTTTGGGAACAACAACTAGCCGACATCCGCGAGCAATTGCTGATGATGTCCGGCCTCACGGAACGCAACCTCGCGCTGGCCATGCGCGCGCTGGTCGAGCGCGACGACAAACTTTGCGACACCGTGGAAGCGGAGGACTCGCAGATCGATGCGCTGGAAATCCAGATCGATGAAATGGTCATCACCTACATGGCCACGCACGGTCCCATTGCCCGCGATTGCCGGCTGATGCTTACCGCGTCGAAGATTTCCAACAACCTCGAGCGCATCGCCGACCAGGCCACGAAGATCGCCCGGCGCTCCCGCGAATTGAACTCGGAGCCGCTGCTCAAGCCCTTGATCGACATCCCGCTCATGGCGGACATCGCGCAGGAGATGTTGCGTGACAGCATCACGGCGTTCGTGGACGGCAATCACGAACTGGCCATCGAGATCATCGCCCGCGACAAATCGGTCGACAGCATCAACAAGCAGCTCGAGCGCGAGCTCACGGGCTACATGGTGGAGAATCCCAAGTCGATCACCCGCGCGCTCAACCTCATGACCGTGGCCCGGGCCATCGAGCGGGTGGCCGATCACGCCACGAATATCGCGGAGGAGGTCTTTTACCTCTACAAAGGGCAGGACATCCGCCACGAGCCTTCGCTGAAGCAGCCGGTCTCGTCCGAGGGGCAGGGCTGAGAGAGCAGGGGGGTGCAGGGCGCTCCTTCTGTAACGCAATTGTCACATTGGCTTGCCTGTGAGGGGCGGGCTGCTATGCCTGCGGCGTTATGTCCGCCCTCCAACGCATCTTCGGCCGCGATACCAAGTTCTTCGATCTGCTCGAAAGCAGCGCGGCGGCGGCCAAACAGTGCGCCGCGAGCCTCGCCGCCGCCTTTCCCAAGCTCACCGGCCACCCCTCGAATGACGTCCTCACGGACCTTGCCCAAGCGCGCCGCAAGCACAAGCGCATCAGCCTCCAGACCACCGAGGAGCTGTGCAAGAATTTCGTCACGCCGCTGGAGCGCGAGGACATCGAAGCGCTCTCCTCGGCGCTCTACAAGATCACCAAGAACGTCGAGAAGATCGGCGAGCGGCTCTTGATCAGCCCGGTCGGAGCGGATCTCAGCGTCGTGGCCCGCCAGATCAGTATGCTGGAAAAGGCCGCGGACGTGGTGGTGACGATGGTCAATCAGCTCCGCACCAAAAGCCATGGCGAGGAAATCCGGGACGCCTACGAAAAGCTCCAGACGATCGAGGGCGACGCGGACAAGCTGATGAACGAATTGCTCCGGGATCTTTACCACGGCAGTGGCGACGCCCGGGCGGTGGTCTTCTGGAAGGACCTCTACGAGTTGCTGGAGAAGGGGATCGATCGCTGCCGCGACGCCGGTTACGTCATCTTTCATATCACGCTGAAGTATTCCTGAGCGCTCTCAGCGCTCACGGTCCGGATCTCTTCCCCGATGTTGCTCTTTCTTCTCGTCCTGCTGGCGGCGCTGGCCTTCGAATACATCAACGGCTTTCACGACACGGCCAACGCCATCGCGACCGTCGTGTCGACGAAGGTTTTGAGCCCGCGGCAGGCCATCCTGCTCGCAACCGTGGCCAATCTCATCGGGGCCTTCATGGGTGAGGCCGTGGCCAAGACCATTGGCATGGGGCAGGTGGAAAAGAACGTGGTCACGATGACCACGATCCTCGCCGCGCTGGCCGGCGCGATCATCTGGAATCTGCTCACATGGTGGCTGGGGCTGCCTTCCAGTTCCAGTCATGCGCTTATCGGCGGCCTGTGCGGGGCAGCGCTCGCCACCAGCCGGGGAAATTGGTCGGTGTTGATTTGGGACCGCATCACGCCGAAAGGCGCGGACGGCCTGTGGCCGAAAGTGATCCTGCCCATGATTACCTCGCCGCTCTTCGGGTTCGTGATCGGCTTCCTGCTCATGGCCGTGATCACCGCGTGCGTCTTGAACTGGCGGCCACGGGTGGTGAATGGCGTGTTCGGGAAACTGCAGATCGTGAGCGCGGCGTGGATGGGGCTCAGCCATGGCACCAACGACGCGCAGAAAACCATGGGCATCATTGCGCTGGCCTTGTTCACCGGCACGACGTCCGGGGCGTTCGCTCATCTGCCGGCGTGGCTCGGCTTCCTGCACACCCCGGAGTTCAAGATCGGGATTTGGGTAAAGATCGTCTGCGCGCTGACCATGGCGGCGGGTACAGCCGCCGGCGGCTGGCGCATCATTCGCACGATGGGTCACAAAATGGTGCGGCTGCAGCCGGTGCACGGCTTTGCCGCGGAGACGACCGCGGGGGCGATCATCTTCACGGCCTCACACTTCGGCATCCCGCTCTCGACGACCCACGTCATCGCCACCTCGATCATGGGTGTCGGCGCGATGAAACGGTTCAGCGCGGTGAAATGGGGCCTCGTGCACCGCATCGTCTGGGCCTGGGTGCTCACGATCCCGGCCACCGGCTTGCTCGGCTACCTCTTTGCCCGGCTCTTCCGGCTGGGCGGGTGGACCAACTAGCGCCGCAATGGAGCGGCTATTGGAGGTGCTCCATCGCCCACGCGTATTCGCGGGCCACGCTCCGCACGACATCGCCGGGGTGAACCTCCGGTGGCAGCACGTCGAAGGTGTAAGTCTCGATCTCGAGATGGGAGCAGATGCCACCATGCAGCTCGTGGAAGAAATCCGGTGTCAAGGCGTTGACTGTGGATTGCAACGGGCCGGCGCCGGTGAAGAAGAGTGGCACGTGGAAATGCACGCGGATCTCTTCCACATCGGGAAAGCCCGGCAGTTCCTCCAGCGCGGTCGGCAGATCATACCAGGAAAAGAGCGCTCCGGCGGCGGAGCGGCCCTTCACCTGGTGCAGGTAGACCGGCTCGGCAAAGGGGCGCAGGGCTTCCCAGCTTTCGGGGTTGGATTGCGCGCGTAACGCCGCGCTGAGTTGAATCTTGGAGATGCGGATGCCCTCGAACTGATAGGCGCGCAGTGATTCCGTGAGGTCTTCGCCTTGCAACGCCACGTGGCAGGTATCGAAGCACACCCCGAGGTGGCGGCGGATCATCGCCTCGGCATCCGAGCGGTAGCATTTCAAGATGCGTGCCACCTCCTGCGTGCCCGCGGTGAAGAGGACATCCTTGAAAAAAGCAATCGTCTCCGCGGTCGTCTCGAGATAGCAGTCCGGCTCCGGTTCGAGGCCGAGGTGAATGTCGCGCCCGGTGTCCTCGCGCAGCGCGGCGAGATAGGCCACCGCCGCCGCAAGATTGTCGACCACCGCCGAGAGATCGCCATTCCCCGTGATCCACGGCTTGAAGGAGCACGGTACGGTGCTGATGCTGCCATCGACTTCCTCAGGCAGCCAGGTGGCCAGCAGGTCGGCCAGTTGCATGGTGTAGTGCAGGCGCTCGGGCGTCCGCCAGTCGGGCGCGTAGACATTTTCCTTCACCGGCCCGGCATGAAACCGTCCGTAGGGAAAACCGTTGATCGTGAAAGGATAGATTTGGTTGGCCGCGAAAAACTCCAGCGCCTCGGCGCGCAGGTCGGCACTGTTAGTTAATTCCTCGGCCGCTTGTTGCGCGATGCGCAGGCCCACGCCGAACCATTGCCCTGGGGCCACCGCCTGCCGGATGGCGAGCGTCTTTTCTTTTAGCGCCGCGAGATTTTCCGCCCAGCTTTCGCCGGGGTGAATGTTAAGACAATAGGTGAGATGGAGGGGAGGACGTTGCTGGATGATCATCGGGAGCGCGCAAACGCTGCGAGTTCCTGCAATGCCAGCTCCATCAAGGCAAGATCGATTTCATGAACTTCGTGCCGGGCACCGATTCCGTGCGGAAAAGTGACCGTCAATTCACCTCCGAGATGCTCCTGAAAATCTCGAAGTCCTCCAAAAATAGCCCGTGTACCGTCCGGTTGTCGTCGATCGAGTTCATCGAACCAGAGGCGAAAACCGCTGCGACGAAAGCCGTCGCCGATAGACGACAGTTCTTCGGCGGTGATCCACGACTTCTTCGCGGCGTAAATGGAATCGAGCAACACGCCCGTCGCGACGGCCTCGCCGTGTGAGATGGCGAAGCCCGACATCAGCTCCAGCTTGTGCGCGGACCAGTGCCCGAAATCCAGCGGCCGCGCCCGCCCGTATTCAAAAGGATCGCCGCCGGTGCGGATGTGCTCGAGATGGATCTCCGCGCAGCGCACGACGAGCTTCTGCATCGCGGCAAAATCGCGCGCCGGGTATTTCTCCGCATCGGCGAGCAGCTCCGCGAAAAAGGCCTTGTCGCGAATGATGGAAACCTTGAAGGCCTCGGCGACACCGCACAGCCAGTCGCGGTCGGGCAAGTTGAGCAGGAAATCGAAATCGTTCAGCACTGCGAACGGCGGGGCGAAGGTGCCGATGGCATTCTTCCCGCCGAGAAAATTGACGCCGTTCTTCACGCCGACGCCGGCGTCGTTCTGGCCGAGCACGGTGGTCGGCACACGCACCTGGCGCAGGCCGCGATGCACGAGCGCGGCGGCCAGGCCCACGGCATCCATGACCGCGCCGCCACCGACGATAATGACGAAGGACTGGCGGTCGAGATGCGCGTCGAGCATCTGGCGCATGAATTGATCGACGAGGCTGAAATCGTTCTTGATGGCCTCGCCCCCGGGAACGAGCGACGGCGTGGCCACCAGCTCGAGCTGGGCGGGATGCGCGGCGAAGTAAGAGGAGACCTGCTGGGTCAGCAGCGGCAGAGTCTCGGCCACCTGGCGGTCGATAAAGACCATGGCGCGGTGCCGGCGGTGTTCCGATCGCCGGTCCAGCGTAGTCACGAGCACGGGATTCGCCGGATCGAAAACCGCGTGGGTGAAGACGACGGGGAAATCCCACGTCACATCGATGCGCTGCTGGACGGTATGCGTGGATGTCATGGCCGTGACTCCATCCACTGCTGCGTGGCCCGCGCGAGTCCGAGGAAGCTGGTGGGCGCCGGGTTGAGGGCCAGCGACGATGTCCACGCGACCTCAAAACCCGCGCCGACGTGGCCGTGCGCACCGTGAATCTTCGTGGTGTCGAAGCTCACGCTGCCCGGTGGCCAGCCGAAGAAAAGCTCGCACGGATCGTAGCCCGGCTTGTTGTGAATATCGACGTGGCTGGCGTAGTCGGGCGCGTCCTTCTTCTCGAACCACGGATAAGCGAACCACGCTCCCGGCTCGGCCACGAGCACGAGATCGCCGCTGCGCCGATGCCCGATGCCACGCGCCTCTTGCGCGGCGCGGTCGAGCACCTCGGCCACCCCGGGAAGCGCTTGCAGACACACTTTCGCGGCGGCGATCGTCTCGCCGTGGCGGCAATAGACGTGCGCGATCTGGTGGTCGACGACGGCAAAGGCCGGGCTGGTGAAGAAATCCGTGTAGGCCATGCGGCGGATGTCGCGCACGTGAAAGAGCCCGGCCTCGCGTAGCGCCCGGTTGGGGAACACGGCGCCGCGCTTTACCGGCTCGATGGCGTAGTCGCCCACGAAAATCCAGTCGTAGCCGAAGTCCTTGCACGCCGCCTTCAAGCGCGTGAGATAGCCGATGAGGATATCGAGCGCCTTCTCCGCCTGCTCGCTCTTCGGGCCGTGGCGTTGCAGATCGTAATCGAGATGCGGGATGTAAGCGAGCAACAGGTCGGGCGCGATATCGGGCTGGCCCATCACGGTCACCACCGCGTCCACGATCCAGTCGCTCGATTTGTAATTCGCCAGCGGTCCCCAATAGTTCATCAGATTGAACGGTCGGCCGATGGCGGTGTTGAGCCGGGCTTCGAGCGACGCGGGCTGCGTGTAGCACGACTGGATCATGCCGCCGCTGTGCTTGTGAATCGGCGCCGGCGTCACGATTAGGTCCACGTCCTCGCCCATGCTCTGCTGCCAGAACATCATCCCGACCTTGCCTCCCCGGGCGCGAAATTTCTCCCAGATGCGCGGCCCTTCGCAGAGCGTCGCGCTTTGCTCCCAGAAAAGCACCTTCGTCAGGTCCTTGAAAAAGAGGCCATTGGCCACGATCCCATGCTGCCCGGCCGGAGCCGCCGTGCGGAAGGCAGCCTGGGCGCTGCAGGTGAGCGCAGGCCAGGATGCCTCGGCGGGCCGGAACTCGGGCAGGTGCGACACGAGGTTCCAGCCGAAGGCGGCGATATCGATGACGAGAAGTTTATTCGGGGCGGTCAAAGGGCGTTTTACAGAAGGGACGAATAGAGAAGCACGAAAACGATAAATGGCCAGCAATCGACGCCTGTTTGAAAATTTTGCCTAAGAGATGCCCGGGGAAGCACGCACAGCCCGCCTCCTGCAAAAGCCATCCGCGGACACCACCCACTGCGATGCACCAATAAGGACGAAAATCATGAGAACCACGACCCTGACCTTCCCGGAATTGATCCTCATCGCCGCCACCCGCGGCATGCTCGGCGCAGGGCTGGCCCTGTTGCTGGCCGGGCGGCTCACCCGTCAGCAGCGCGAAACCGCTGGCACCATCCTCACCGCGATCGGGCTGATCACCACCGTACCGCTGGCCCTCGAAGCCTTTGGCAAGAGCGAGGTGCGCTGAAATCCAAGCTTTCCCATCGCTACCCGAGCCACTGGGGATTTTGGATCGTGCCGTCGAAGGTGTGCGTCGTCTTGTAACCCTCAAATTTTCCTGCCGTGGCGACGGGTGCCGTTTTCGCGAGCAAGGCCTCGATTTGCGCCTGGTCCATTGGCTGAAAAGACCGCGCGGCATTCAACGCTTGCTCGAGGATCGCCAGCGAATCGCAACCGGTGATCACCACACTCGTCGGCAGGCTCATGGCGTAGTGCAGGCATTCCACGGCGCTCACCGTCTTGCTTTCCAGGATCCAGCCGCTCCCGATCGGCTTCATCCCGAGCACGCCGATGCCCCGCTCGACGAGCACCGGCAATACCTTCTGCCCGAAGCTCTCGAAATGGGCGTCCATCACATTGAGCGGCATCTGCACCGTGTCGAAATGGAAGTCATGCGCCTTCGCCACCTCTAGCATGTGGAGATGAATGTCGGGATGCTTGTGGCCGGTGAACCCGATGTGACGCACCTTGCCCGCCTTCTGTGCTTCCAGCATGGCCTCCAGCGAACCGCCGCTGCCGAAGACCAGTTCCGGATCGCCCGGCCGGATGATTTCATGGAACTGCATCAGGTCCACGTGGTCCGTCTGGAGACGCGCCAGCGATTCATCGATTTGCCGGGCGGCGGCTTCCTTGGTGTGACCGTCGATCTTCGACATGAGAAACGCCTTCTCCCGGTAACCATCGCGCAGCGCTTTTCCCATGCGCACTTCGCTGACCCCGCCATTGTAATCCCAGCAGTTGTCCAAAAAGTTGATGCCACTGTCCAGGGCGGTGCGCACGATGCGGATCGCTTCGTCCTCGGTCGGCTTCTGCCCAATATGAAATCCGCCCACGCCAATCGCGGAGACCTTCTCCTTGGTGCGGCCCAGAACATGATAAGGAATGCCACCGCGCGCTTCGGCGGCCGGCGCCCGCATGCTCAATTGCGCGGCGATCCCGGCGGCCACACTGCCTTTGAGGAAAGTTCTGCGGCTCAATGGGGAAGTCATATCAGGTTTTCGCATCGCGTTGCGTGGAAGGATGGCTTTTTGCGCTCCGTATCACCACTCCGACGCCCCAATCAGGCGAAGCTCTGAGGCATAAGCGCTGGTCCGTCTTCGATTCCCTTGTGAACGCCTTCCGCAAATGTGGAGACCCGATTTCCGCCGGGGGCGTCATCTTTACTTACCTTACTTATTATGAGCTTGGAACTGGAACAAAAACGCGTCGCCATTCTTGCCGCCGATGGCTTTGAACAAGTCGAACTCGAAAAGCCCATGAAAGCCCTCGAAGAGGCCGGCGCCACGGTGAGCATCGTGTCTCCGAAAAAGGGAAAAATCCAAGGGATGAACCACGCCGATAAGGGCGACCAGTTCGATGTGGATCTTCCCCTCGAACATGCCAATGCCGAGGACTTCGATGCGCTGTTGATCCCGGGTGGCTTGATGAATCCCGATGAACTCCGCTCCACTCCCGCTGCCGTGGACTTCGTCCGCGCCTTCGCCCAGGCGGGAAAGCCGATCGCCGCTATCTGCCACGCCCCGTGGGTCCTGATCGAAGCCGGTCTGGTGAAAGGGCGCCGCTTGACCTCCTGGCCGGCCATCCAGAGTGACATCAAGAACGCCGGGGGCCAGTGGGTGGACGAAGAGGTAGTGGTCGACAATGGCCTCGTGACCAGCCGCAAGCCCGCGGATATCCCCGCCTTCAACGCCAAGGTCATCGAGGAGTTCGCGGAAGGCCGGCACGCCGGCATGGCCGCCGGCGCCCGCGGATTCTAATTGTGACCCGCCGTCGCTGAATGTGCTGGGCGGCTGGCGGGGCGTTAGCCCTAAAGCCGAAGCCTGGCGGTCAAGGTCGCGAGAAAAAATCTCGCACCTTAAATCGGCTTGACTGGGCTTAAGGCACCTTAAAATCGCTGCCGTTCTTCGCACCTTGATTAGGCTCCGGGTGGCCCTCTACCATCCTTTCGGAGTGACGACAGAACTAGGGGAACAATTGGGCGAAGGCACGCGCGTGAGAAAATTTGGAGGCTTGAGAGGGCTTGATTTACCTTGATTCGCCTTGATTGCTGGCGACCGCCATTGCCATCCCTGCGGTGGGCTGGCCAATCGCTCGATAGGAGTGAGCAGCGGAAAAAAATGGGGCACGATTAGATACGACTGGGCACGATTACTCTGGATTACAGTTGGCCGGAGCGTCCCAGTGGATCGTTTGGACGCCGGAGGCGTCATGGAGATTAGCCGGTCGGCGTCAGCCACCGCATATGGGACCGCCACGGCTCCGCCCCAGCGGGGCGGTAGGACTCCGCGGCCCCTTCGGGGCTGACGCTGGTGGAAAATCGTTTCCGGTGGCTGACGCCGACTGGCTAATCTCCAGAGGCCCTCCGGGCCAGTGCTCCGGCAGCTATTTTTGGCAGCCGCTCTAAAGTCCTCGGAGTTCATGCGGGGAAGTGTCGCATAACCCCGCGGAAAAAGTGCATTGCTCCATTGGTTCCATTGGCTCCATTGCGGAAAATTCACTCTGCGCACCTCACCATGGCACTCGGACAGGGTTGTGGACACAACCTTGAGCGCTCCAGCACCGGCTTTCATCCGCTGGCCCTGCTGGAGATGATGCCGGCTTGTGCGTGGCAGTTTTCAGGGCACGGGCCTGTAGCTCAATGGTTAGAGCAGGGGACTCATAATTAAAAATCGGCATTTTCGCCCGAATCTCACGGAATCGTTCGCAGTCCTCCCGAGCTGCTGGGCACTTGATTCGCTGGCGATTGAATGTCCTTCAGAGTCCTCCCGAGAACTCCCGAAATTTTCAATCGGGTTACTTTTTCGGGTTACTATTCAAGCAACGGATTTCAACCCCCCATTCTCTGCTATTTGCGATGTCCCGATTTTGCTCCGTGCGCCTTAAGTATATCGACAGTCTGCTGTGCTCGCTTTAAATGTTCTTCGGCTTGGTCGAGGGGCGACCAAAGGGAGTCTCCTTCATCGACGATAGCATTGATGTTTGCGCCGTGATCGAGCAGCCATTGTACGGCGGTTGCACTCCCAAAAGTAGCCGCTTGAAAAAGCGGAGGGTCGGGTGCGTACCCGGTCGATCCCTCGGGTCCGCCGTCTAGGAAACGTCCGTTTGCAGACGCTCCCGCCACGTAAAGCTTTGCCATTGTTTCGGTATCACCCCACCTGCACGCTTCTGTGAATGTTCCTTGGAGTCTCTCCCCGATTGGAGTGAAGGAAATGACGACGCGGAACGTGATGAGTCCCGCGATAGCCCCGAGCACGGCTGAAACGGCAAAAACGATAAATGGCTTCCGCATGGTCGCAATTATCACCTGCAGATTCGTGCAGGAAAGGACATCTCGCCTTGAAATGGATGAAAAACACATCTGGCAAAGTCGATTATCCCTCTACCGCGCAGCTTCCGGCGTCCCGCCGCCGGAGACGAGAGGGGAACCACGTTTCCCCTCAGACCCCTCCTCTGGGGGGGACTTGGCTCCGTACCTAGGGAGGCCGCTCCGCGCTCCGCTTGGGGGCTGTCGCCGCTTTTAGCGTTCAGAACGGCTGACCAATCAGCGGCACCGAGAAATCGAGGGGCTGGCAATTCCCCGTTTCCGCCCAATCCATCGCCCGCGCCCACTGGAGATGTTCCTGCGTGAATAGGTTCACGCCATTCCTTTGACCGCCAAACTTTTCCTTTGCTGGCCATGTAGCGGCGAACCGTGCGCCGGAATCGATGCAGGCTCGCTTTGGTCATTGTGAATTCCATCACCCTGGAGTGCGGAAGATTCTTGCGACCACAAGCACCCCAAAACCGCCCGACGTTTTCCCAACCCGGCGGCAGACTCACTTCTTTTCCGAGGTATTTCTTGCCGGCGTAGCACATCACCCCGCGAAACGAACGGGCTTGCTCCACCGAGGTTCCCGCCGCGAGGTGTTTCGGATCGCCGACGATTTCAAACCACGTTTGCGCCAGCCAATCCTTAGGCATGTAGGGCACGCCCCAGACGATCAAGTGAAAGTGCGGCGCGCCGCGCTTTTGCGGTTCCAGCTTCCACACGAGCGATGCGCAGTCGTGACTCCGGCCCTATCACAGGCGGATGATTTCGATCATCGCCCGCTTTCAAATTGCGTTGCCGCGACGGGGCGGGTGGCCATAGTAGCACACTCATCGATGCCGCCCGTGAAACCATCCCGTCCGCCTGCCCTGCTGGAGATGATGCCGGTTTTTGCGGGGCGGTTTTTGGGGCACGGGCCTGTAGCTCAATGGTTAGAGCAGGGGACTCATAATCCCTTGGTTGTGGGTTCGAATCCCACCGGGCCCA